>NZ_DDDQ01000045.1:0-13687 GCF_002336325.1 Roseivirga sp. UBA1976
CCACCACCAGAGACCCTCAAACGGCCACCACCGATGTTCTCACTTATGGCGATCTAGTGGTTGCGGGTAAGCTCATTGGGCCTAGAATCTATTCAACGGGCCCGGGAATTTTCAGCAGCGAGAATGTTAGCAGTCTTGAGCATGCCAGAAAGGTAATGAAACGCTACAGTGCCTATTACGACACTAAAACCATCAAAATGTATGGCACCGGTAACCGACAACAACGTCAGTGGATTATTCAGGCTGCCAGAGAACAAAATATAATGCCTACCACGGAAGGTGGACTTAATTTTAGGAATAATCTTACCCAGATGATAGACGGGTATCCGGGACAGGAGCATTCGCTGCCCGTATTTCCGTTGTACAAGGATGTAGTTGGTTTAGTGGCCTTTACCAAATCGGCCTATACCCCTACCTTATTGGTTGCTTATGGTGGCCCCTGGGCAGAAAACTACTTCTATGCTCTGGAGAGACCGCATGACGACCCCAAGCTAAACCGCTTTATGCCACATCACAACCTGGATAGCCGATCGAGAAGAAGGAACGCAGGTTGGTTTATGGAAGAGGAGCATGTTTTTGAGGAGCAATCGGCTGTGGCCAATGCCATTGTGCAGGAAGGCGGACGCGTGGGCATAGGTTCTCACGGTCAGCTACAGGGCTTGGGCTATCATTGGGAATTATGGTCTGTTCAGTCTGGAGGCATGCCTGAGTTAGACGCTTTGAGAGCAGCAACTATACTTGGGGCTGAAGCCATAGGCTTGGACAATGATTTGGGTAGTATTGAGGTAGGCAAGCTGGCCGATCTTGTGATTCTAAACAGCAATCCGTTGGATGATATCACAAACTCCAAAGACATTGGTTATGTGATGATTAATGGGCGCCTCTACGAAGATGACACGCTTAACCAGGTTTATCCTCTAAACAAGCCACTTCCAAAACTTTGGTGGCAGGATTTTGCTCCTACGGGAGTTCCCGGAATCAGAAAATAACAGATTTCGACCAATAGTTTGGTCAAAATACCGATTATAGAATAATACGAATGTGATTGTCTCTAATTCAGTACTTTAAGAGACAATCACATTTTTTTTAGAGACATTCTCTCTTTCTTTCAACACCACAATCGAACTAATCACAGTATAGAATAAGCAAGCCGCGAGGCTTTGGAATGTTGCTTTGGTCCTTGTTGTCCTCTGCCTTAGGGTAGCACTCTAGCGGCTCCGTCAATAAGGTGTATTCTACTTATTATTTTTTTTGGTTAGATTTAACTACCTCAAAACCTGTGAATTATGTTTAATCAGACTGTTAAACAATTCACACACATAGTACTGGCAAGCCAGGTAATTATTTTTTGTGCACTCTATTACTATTCGTTCGAAGGCACACCTAAACTCAAAAAGTTATTGCCTAAAGAGGTAAGGCATTTTGAGTTTGAGAAATCGCGAACCGATGTTCTATCGGCTAATCCGAAACTCGTGCTTTTAAAAGAAGAGAGTTTCCGTTGGGTTTACGGGCTGGAGCTTCAAGACTCTAAGATCAGCGCAGTAGTTCTCTATTTTGGTAAAAGTTCAAATGAGCCTCTTTATGAAATAATAGTAAACTACAAAGACGCTGCCGACATGGAGATTGACGCAAATGCCCTTCTGGGCAAACCTAACTACAAAGGCAATGAGTGGAAGTTTTATGGTAAAGCCTCTGCTCCCTTGCATGCCTGGGTTTATAAAAACAAAATTGTCTATGCCATGCCCCTGCCCGGCACTGAATGGTATGAGAATGGTAAGAGTACTTTGTAGCCTATAGAGCTATAACGGTAGCCCCAAACAGTAAAAGACGATACAGGGTAACTACCGGATAAAAAGACACCATAATGATTAAAACTTTAGTCAGAAAAAGGTAAGTCTTGGCGCCTCTCCATGGCCTTAATTCAAAGGCCAGATAAAGCCCTGAAGTGATCAAAGCTATTGACAACAGGTTTCTTCATTCAAACTTTTACACCAAACTTCTTCAATTTGTCAATGGCCGTTTGTGTTGCCTGAAGACGTTTCAGGTCAATATTTTCCTGACGTTTCAGTTTTTGAATGACCGTTTTCAAAACGCTGATTTCATTAAAACTTAGCGTGTTGGTCTGCTCACCCAGATCGAGAATTCGTTTCCAGTCATCATCTGTTAACCGACTTAACCGGTTATACAATACCGAAGGGTCGATCAACTCTTTATCATCTAGCTTGCTTAAAGCTTTGATCTTTTCAATGTCAATATCTTTTTCCGTAATCAGATCAACGATCTCGGCCCCTTTCTGAATTAGTCTGTCTGTCATGGTTCCTGATTCTTTCAATGTTTTCCGGATCATGGAAACGTTGGTTTCCTGGTATTTGGAAAGTATCTCTGAATTGAGATTGTACGAGTACAAACCATCCCAGAACCGGATACCAAGAGAAGTAATCTTTTGTAGATTATTGTATTTCTGTACTTCTTCGGTATCTGTGCTGTCAGAATCATAGCGCGTCTTAAATTCTGCATCCGTGATCAGGTATTTCCTGATCACTTCCATGTTCATTGGGTGGCCGGTTCGTCCGGTCAATGCCTTCCAGGTTTTTTCTGCTTTCGCGGCTTCACTTATAAGTGCAACATCCAGACTATTCAGAAAGTCATACACATATTTTAGCCCTTTCTTCAGTTCTACCTGGAGATCTTCCGGGATCACCTGGGTGTCCCAGATCATTTCCAGGTTCAGACGGTTTCCGGTCAGGAAGTGCAGATAAGACAATGTATAAGCAACTGTGTGTGATTTAATGTTGGTATCACCAATCGGATCCTGATTTTTCCGACCGAATAATTTATCTGTTGCCTGGAACAATATTGCATTTGCTACAATATCCTGCCAGTAAACTCGACCCGGTTTTTTCTTTTTGAAGTCCTTCTCAACATCTTTCAGAAACTGATTATAATTCTTCTGTGCACCTTTTGCAACATGGAAAGGCTGCTGATGCCATATATTCATGTACTTGGCAATCTCAGATTTGATGATAACCTGACTTCTCGGAAATTTCAACTTAAAAGCGTCCTGTTTTCCTTTAGTCGGTTCCTTATTAAGCGCTTCTTTGTATTGTCCCTTAACTCTTTCCAGGAACCAGATGGTCTGTTTGTTCGAATCTTCAGGGTCAATGGCATAAGTTGTTCTAGACAATTCCTCCAGCCTCTGCAGGAAGGGGTTATTTGACGTAAGATCGAGTTCAGAAACTTTGTTCTGGCTATTGGCATACCTGGAAATGAAGGGAACCGTTTCGTTCTTCTTGTCCTCATCTTTTATTACGGTAAGTTTCATCTGAACGAAGACTTGCGATAAATCAGCCTTGAACTTTTTCTCGGTATGAAATAAGGAAGCTGTAGTCTGACCTCCGTTTACGATCTGAAAGTCCTTCACTCCTGTAATTACCAGTTGGCCGTCCTCTAGTTTTTCCATTTTGACTTCTTGTGCAGTGGTAGCCAGTCCATTGTTGTATGGAAGAAACATATATGGTTCTTCCCTGATTGTATCCCTAATACCCCTGTTGATTTTTCCTGTCTGTTGCAGGAATGCCCTTACATTGCTTTCCAGTAGCCGGGTTCCGTAGTTCCTGTACAGAGTGGACAGAATGCTGCCAGGCACAATTGCCAGGTAGCATTCGTACAGGTCATTTTCGGAAGGCATTGCCAGGCATGGGATAACTTCTCCCAGGGTTTCCCTGAAATCGATCTCAATCGGTTCCCGGTTGTACCTGGATTGAGAGAGCCTGTGCAAACGTTCTGCATCCCACACATGATAAATAAAGGTCGTATCATCCAGTCCTTTAAGGCTGAAATTCTTTGGCGGGTCATGTGGAATGTTACCATTGGAGAGGATAAAAACATTGACCCGGTCAATTTCCTTATAGTTATCCTTTATCAGCCTGGCAAGTCCATACGCTTCCGTGGAAGGCTCAATGTCTTCCAGGTGTCCTTTGAACGCTGCATTCAGGAAACCGGCAGGCCATTTTACCAGCTTATCAAAATCGGGTTTGCTGACCCGGTAAAGCTGATTTGTGTCCTGAAAGTGGGTAATAAAAATGTGAAGTGTTTCATATCCTTCTTCAATGCCGTATCCATTGATTTTGTACTGGATATTCTCAAGCTTGTTTTCCTTTACATACGGGCATAATCTGATGCTTTCTGTTTCTCCTGCCTCTGCCAGTAATTCCATTACGTATTCGGTAAACTTATTTTCCTTAGAGGTACCGTCCTCATCTGCATATACCAGTGAGTTCACTTCATGGTAGAGCTCCAAAAGATATTGTTCCAGTTCAAAGTCTGTATGAATCGCTCCACTTATCTGGCTCATATAATTGTTTTTAATACATCTTCCTCTGAAACTTCAAACGAGTTACAGGATGAAATGGCAATCTGATACTTAACATTGTAGATTGCTTCATTATGCAGATTCCCTTTCAAGATCACCGGGAATCCGTCCCGAACCTGAAAGAACCTCCGGCTGTTAACGGAATAACTGATCTCATCATAATTTTCGATCATATCACTACTTATCCCGACACGTTCAAGTCTGGTTTCAAATTCCCGGATCAGTTCCGTATCATGGTTTACCAAATCTTTTATTTCTTCTATAATACCTGAAAGTGAATTCTGATTACCGGTCGTTTCTGTAACTGAAATGAGACCAAGAAAAAGGTGATCCCATGCAGTAAAATCAAGCTGCTGTTCATTGGATATGTGTACGGACGAGTTGTTTGCTTTGGATGTCTTAATCTCAACTGCATTTTGGTTTCTTGCAAAGTCCTGATTCGCGCTCTCAGCACCGCTCCATGAGCGCATAGCTTCTATAAGGTTGGAGGTGTTTTGCAGAAGTAGCCTTAAAAAGAACAGTTCTCCGAATAATCCTCTTTGTTTTTCAGCAGATAATAATTCTCCTGTTACTCTTGAAAAGAGCTTTTTCCAATAGTTTACCCTTTGGTTGATTAATGTGAGCGCCTGTTGGGATTCTGAAACTGTATTGAGTTTTTCAATGATGTCTTCTATGAACATTGTGAAAATGTCCGTCAGCTCTTTTTCAAGGAGAATTATCGTGTATTCGGTTTGTGATTGGCTAAAAGGGATTGCCTGTATTTCCACACCCCGGAATTTTCTCAGAAAGTTCTTATGTACAGGTGCTGCAGAATCGAGTTCCAGTTGAAACATTCTTGCTCCTGTTGCACCGATCAGCCCGATAAAACAATTCAGCCGCGGAATGGAATCAATCCTCTTTTTCACCACGTTCTTTCCGGATGTAGATTCCTGATCAGTCCATATTTGTTTTATATCAGTCATCTTCCTCCGTATCATCATCTTCCTGCAGAATTTCTTCAAATTCGGTCTGCTGTGGACGTGCCGCATATTCATAGGTCTCCTCACCATCAAATTCCGGGAAGATCAAACCAAAACCTACAAGTGGAATGTTTTCATCAAGGTCAGGAGATACCCTTGGATCCAATGGCATAATTACCAGAAGTGGTTTCCCTTCACTGTTTCGCTTGTCCTTTATGTCCTGTTCGGTAGGTTCAGATTTGAATTCGAGATCGATCATTCTCGCTCGCTTATCCAGTATGGCATTTTTGTTCCCCTTAACACTGAGTTCAGTAAGACCATTTTCAAGATTACGAGCAGGCAATCCACCTGTAATATTTCCATCACTCCAGGTAAACGTGTGTGATTTGACAGGTTTACCGCTCAGATCACCTTTGGTAGTAATTGTTTTACCCGTATTCAGAATAACCGCAACAGACCATTCCGTCAGCTTGCCATTTTGATTTTGCTTTTCTATGTACGCTCTTAAAATATCACCTCGTATGTACCCGGAACGATAGGATGCGATAAAATCAGACACAATATTTGCGTTTACCTTATTCCAAAGTAGTGCGTTTACTCCGCGGTTCGATTTCTGCTCTTCGGGTCCGGATAGACGATTCAGGAGATTCTTGAAAACCTGATAATTGGATTCGACCACTGAGGGAGATTTCTCAAATGCATAGGTCTGAATCAGTTTACCCGAGAATCCTACCTGAATGCGCTCATGATCCCTCATTCTGGTTACGGATGTAATAAGCAGCATACCCGGATGTGTCCGTACCTTTAACTGAAAATCTTCGGGGCGAAGGTTCTTAGCTGCCATTTCATCAAAATCTGCCCGCATTTCCTCCGTGGCCATGGTAACATGCCGGTACCAGTTTACCAGTTGTTCAGTAGTATATAACCTACAGAGATCAACATAACCGGGTCGGTACCCGAACCATCTACCCATCTGCATCAGAGAATCGTACATGCGTGTTGTTCGGAGATAATAACTGACCGACAAGCCTTCAAGGGTAATTCCACGGGCAAGCTTATTACCCCCGACAGCAATTACTGAGAGGCTTGTTCCCGCATCCTCATACTTTTTGTAATTGATTTCTTCAATGTTGTGATATTCCAGATTCCTTGTATTCTTGGTTCCATGCACAGCACGGACTTCTATTTTGGTTACTGCATTGATTAATTCGGCTTTTACCTCATCCCAGGAAAATGTTTTGATTTTCGGGTCGGTATAGGACAGGTTTTCAAGGACTTCTTCTGTTGTCGGAATGAAATCGTTTTTATAGATATCTTCGAGTTCGGTAAGAAGGCTTCCCTGGCCGGATTTAATCTGCCTGTTGTAATCTCTCAGGACTTCATTCACCAGCCAGGCAATACGGTCGATCCAGGCTACCCTGAGGGCAACGTGAATTAACATGGAATTATGTTTTTTGTCCTGGCCTCTTAAACGTCTCACGGCACAAGTGAGAATAAAGGCCTGGATTGCTTCTTTAAGCGATCCGGGAACATCATCCGGAAGGATATCCCTGTTTTCCCGATTGATTGTTCGCGGGAACCAGGGCTCCTGGTCTTCGGCCGGGCGAATAATGTCCAACCCTTCAAATGCTTCTCCGGTTTTTTCATTCTCAAACCCGAAAACCTGAGCAGCACCTATGTAATTGGATGGTGGTGGAATATTGACGATAAAATCCCTGGGGAAAAGATCTTCTCCCACTTTTAACTTCACGTCCTTTACCATTGTTTCGAGTTCTTCACTCCATGTTGAAGGGATGAACAGATTTGCATAAGGTGTCGCGGTATATCCAATGAAGGTATTCTGATTGAACAGGTTCAACAATGTCCGGATGAGGCGGTTTATCGTCCTTACATCTATTTCAGTACCTGAATTGACAGATGCATTGTCCGCTTCATCATCAATAACCAGCACCGGAACGTTGTGTATTTTTCTGTTCCCGGCAGAGTCGTCAACAGCAAATTGGTTTAACCAAAGTATAAGGTTTTCCAGAACACTCTTGTTCTTCTTTATTACCAGAACCGTGGGGCTGTTACCACCAATGGGTACATTCAAACGAGTGGCTATACCTCTGTTAAAATCACCTTTATCATCAGATGAGGTGTAGGAGTAAATTTCCGTGTCAACCTTATATTCTCCAACTCCTATCTTGTTGTTTTTCTTCCGCAGGATAAAATCTGCACTGTTCCGGCCAATATAGCCTTCATCTATTCTCACCTGGGTCTGTGAACGGAGTGTGTTGTGTACTCCGGCAATGACAATTATGAGTTTATAACCTGCATCAGTAGCCTTGTTGATCAGGCCGGTGTAATTGGCTGTTTTACCTGACTGGACATTACCGACCACCATTCCCCTGCGATCCCAGCTACCTGGAGTTTTCGGATTAATACATTTATCGAGAATTTTTTTTGTCAGGTCATCCAGGCTATCTATTGGAAAGGAACCATCTTTTGCCTTCAACCAACCTTTATATCTCTCCCAAAGCTGCCATGGATAATTACCCGGAATGTCGTGTAACCAAGGTTTTACATTCTTATTGACCAAGTGAGTTGCTTGCCCTTGAAAGACCTCAAAGTCATATTCCAATTGTTCAATCAGGTCATTCAAATCAACATTAGGGTACTGCTGCTTTATTAAAGGATTTTCAGCAACTTCCTTAATATCTTCAGGTACGATATCACGGATTCTTTTTATATCACCCAATAAAATGTGACAGACATTACGGGCGCTTTCTAATTCTTTCATTATTCAAAATATTCAATTAGTTGTGTGTACTGATTGAAAGGTTCTATGTTGAAAATCTGCTTTATGGCCAGTTTACGATCCATTCCACTTGATTTAAGTGAGCTATACATCATTCTGGCCAGTGCTATTGTACCGGAATCAGGTTCAGTATTATTATCTCTGAGTTCGTGGCTTTCCGGTTCCTCACTATGGTATTGGATAATCGCCTCCACTGGTGTGGTTTGACCAATCAGTTTAAGCGCTGACCTGAACTCAGAAGGGGATATGGATTCCTTTTCAAGCAGGCTTTTGATAACCGGATGGCCTTCATTGACATAATAATGCCGGATCTCATCCCGTCCCTTTTTTGCTTTCCATACCGGTTGAAAATCAAAGCTCTTAATCGAATCATCCAGCATGATCTGATTACCTCTGAACCGGTGAACGGAACCAGCTGCTTTCCGTGTCATTTTCCCGAGACGAACCAGATCTTTGCGGATAGCAATGGAAGGAGTAGCCGTAGCTTTTTTAATGTCGATTTTCCAATCGTGGTCTAATCGATTCGGGATATCAACAAGGATTCTTGCGTTCTTGAAATGTTCATTTTTTGGAAATAATCCAAGCCAGTCCCCGTAAAGAAGCAGACGGCTGTTGCGGTAAATGTAGAATCCCTGCAGACGGTACCATTCATCCGTTTTTGCTTTTTTACGCTCTTCCGGATTCAGTTTGGAAATGTGCGGCAGTACATAACATTTGACGATTACCTGGTTATTATCAAGGTTCTCATGTGCTATCAACTGACCCCCCTCTGATTCTTTCATAAAGGGGTCCCATGGTTCCAGTTTGTTCCCATTCATCCAGATGGTCAGTTTCTTCCTTTCCATGTAGCGGTGAAAAACAAGGCTGAGGTGATCCTCCACCTTTTCAAATTCTTCCAGGAAGACATTCCGTGCAGCTTCATTATGAACATTGGCATTCCCTACCAATCTGTCCAGTTTTTCCCACAAGACTATAGTGCCATGATTAAGTTTTTCCAATGGCTCCTGAAATTTGTTATCAGATAAATAATCCAGGAGATTCCATTTCCCGGTCTCATTTACGAAATCCAGGTCCCAATGCCTTTTAATGATGCTGTGTTTTTCTTTCCTGGTCAGTACCGTTAGTGCTTTACATTGCGAAAAGGATGAGGTTTTTAATCCAAGTCCGAACCTGCCCAGGTCATGTTCCTCACGATCATCTTTCGGGTCTTTGCTGCCCGGTGTCATGGCTTCTATAAGGCCGTCACGATCCATTCCATCACCGTCATCTGTAATTGTCACCCATGACTTTTCACCGTCCCACTCGTACTGTATCCAGACATTATTTGCCCGGGCAGAAATGCTGTTGTCGATTATATCGGCAATGGCAGTCTGCAGATTGTACCCGAATGCCCTGAATGTATTGATCATGGCTCCGGCTTTGGGTGGAGTTTCTTCGGATGGTATGTTATGGAGGTGATCAGTCATTAATGTATTGTAATTCGTTATTAGATACACTCCACTGCACTTGGACAGTTTGAATTATATTTTTTCTTGAATTTAATTTTGAAAATGGGTCATTGATGAAAGAAATTTCAGGAGAATCATTGATGTTAGACACAAGACAAACTGTATATTTTGCTCCTTCTTTTTTGGCAGTTTCCCATTCCTTATTCGTAAAGAGAAGTCCGCCTATATTACTAGCCAGTCCTTTAACTTCAATAAAATGTTGATTTGATTCAGATTTGATTTCAAAATCATACCCACATCCTAAATCTCTTGTATCAATTAACTCACCTGCAATAGGCACATTATTAATTCTATGATATTCAATAAAAAGTTGTTCCGCCCTTTTTCCAGTTGGGCCTCTTAATATAAATGAAGAAGTTCTGTCCTTATCGGAGTTTTCATCTGCTATGGACAACAAGTGATTTAGATTTTCCGTGTCACTTTGAATTTTCCCAGAAAGAATATCTTCAACAATTACTCTTAATTCTGGCTCATCCAAATTTTCAAGTGCTAAAGCAACATTAGTTCGACTTGGACTCATTGGTCTTTGATACCAGCCTGCACGATAACCAAATAAGGGATCGAATTCATCACGCCAATTTCGGACGGAATGTTTCTTTACATCTAATTTGTTACTGATATCCAAAAAAGAAGATTCCCAATTTTTATAACCAAGATTTTTGAGAGCAATTTTGTCAAATCTTGCTAGGTAATAGGCTACATATAGAGTGAGCTTATGATTTATTTCCATTTGTCTAAAACATTTAAAACAACCTGGGCAATTTGCACAGCTAAATAAGGAGGAACGGCATTACCAACCTGGTGGTATTGCGCAGTACGGGAACCACAGAATAAGTAGTTGTCAGGGAATGTCTGTATTCTGGCAGCCTCTCGTACCGTCAGGCTCCGGCACTGATCCGGATCGTAGTGAATGAAGTAATGTCCATCCTTGGAAATATGGCTCGTTACAGTTGTGGCCGGCTGATCCGGAACCTGTACCCTGAAACGGTCTGCAAACTTTCCTGATTTGGCATTCTCATGATCGGGAAGTAATTCAACACTATGCTTTTCAAATTCGTGTAATCTCGGAAACCGCTTGTATGTTTTCGTAAACATGCTTGAGAACATATAGCGTTTCAGGTCCTCAACCAGGTGTGAACGTGATTCGTGATTTGCGGCACCTTTCATTTCCGGATCATGATACCAGGTAAATAGCGGATTCTCTTTAGATGGGGTTTTACAGGGAACAAATTCCGATCCGATTCCATTACCCGGAGTTGTAATTCCTGCCGAAGAATAGTCTTTGGCAAAACCATTCCATGAAATAATCTCTTTCCGGAAGGAATTAATGAGTTTCAACCAGTTCTTATCTGAGTCATGCTCGTTGCGGTAGATGCGCTTTTTCTTTCCTTTTACAATCTCGCTACGCTCAAATGACCGGTTAATCCCGCTGCGGATTTTTGGCAGATCACCGATAATTTCGGTAAGTGTCACAGGTTTTTCGGACTTGTTCAGGATTCCAGGAATAACGGAAATGTCCTCCCGGATTCCGAGCAATATTACGCGGTGTCTTTTCTGTGGAACACCGTATTCTTCAGAGCGAATCAGGTAATCGGTATCGTTGTTGTACACGGGGTGACCATTGTCATATTCAGTCGCCTCTGTAGTAAGTGAGAAAATTTTGTACCCTGGGGATTTCTTTTCGGTAAATACAGATGAGGGATCCCGCAGGTCTCTTTTTATCAGGTCAAACATTTTCTCACCATCCAGTACGGAAGAAAGAAGGCCTTTGACATTTTCCATAACGAAAACTGCGGGATGGTGTTCTGCAATAATTCTCAGGTATTCTTTATACAGATGCACCCTCTTGTCTTCATTATCAAGCTGATCCCCCCATTGTCTGCGTGAGCGTCCAACGAGTGAATATGCCTGGCAGGGAGGTCCTCCGATAAGTACCCAGTTGGTTGCACCATTCAATGCCTTCTCTATTCGGGAATCAATCAGTTCAGGAGGGAAATCCTTATGCCCGAGCTCAGCGCACCAGGCTTCTTCCTTTGCTTCCTGAGCCTGATCCTTATATTTCTCAAATAGCTGTTCTCTCAGCTGTTCCCGCTTATCTGGATCAGCCTCCATGATCATGTCATAGTATTCGGATGGCGCTTTCTTAACCGGGAATTTCCTGAAAAAGCTCCTTAATTCAAGAGTTTTATGCGCGTTTGCATCCATTTCAATGGAAAGTCTGACATCAAAAACCCTCTTATTCCATTTGATAACAGAAGAAAAACCTTCTCCAAGGCCACCCGGACCCGCGAATATGTCAATTACGGGTATGGCCATTACGTATTTTCTTTATTAAGTTAATCAGTGTATCATCACGTTTTTCTGGTTTGAGTTCGCACTCAAATACCGTGAGTACATCCCATCCAAGAACCTTCAGTTTCCCTTCATTCTCTTCATCCTTATGCCTGTTGGTATTGATTTTATCTAACCACCATTGTGTACGGGTTTTCGGAACTACATAGTATTTGCATCCATCATGTCCATGCCAGAAGCAACCGTGCACCATAACAATGGTATTGTATTTCGGCAGAACGATATCGGGTTTACCTGGCAGTTTTTTGTCGTGCAGCCGATACCGGAAACCATGAGCATGCAGGAACTTCCGAACCAGTATTTCCGGTTTGGTGTCCTTGCCTTTGATCTGGCTCATGTTATAGCTTCTTATTTCCGGTTCGTGTACGTCTGCCATCCTATACTTTAGTTAAAACTACTAATTCTTTATTTTTTCACATCTAAAATGACTGCAATTTCATTTAGGATTTGAAAACGTGATAGCCGTCCATTTTCGACATACGAGTTATTTGACTCCTCTGTAATGTTTATATCAGAAAATTTTAGAAAAATAATAGGGTTACTCATTTAGATCGTATTGGTTAGATTCCAGTATACTAGCCATAAGCTGTGTTCTCACAGCGCCTTTTAACAACCATCTGTGAAGACTCAAATGGAGGCAAGGTTCAGAAATATACGTTTTGCGACTCAAGTAAGTAACCCTAAAAAATAAATAGAAATATGCTATTTATATATTAGGTTGACTATCAGGAAAATATTAAGTGGCTTGATATACTTCACCCGAGCCCCTCTGGCGTAGTCGCTGGCATATTTACCGGGTTTAAACAACAGTAGCTTCATTGACCTAATAAGCCTTCCTTCTAACTGCCAAACATTCGAAAGCAAATCCTTTACCCAAACCCCTAAGGCCTTGTCGCTCTGTACAAGAACTTTTTCTCCGCACACATGGCAATATTTACCCATCAGCGGTTGCCCGCAAGATTGACAGCATGCCGTGCTAACTTCTTTCATTGGATTTTCAGGAATGTATAAAACCGAGCTTAAAAGGTTTAATATAAACCCTTGCCTGCTTTATTCCAACCAATGGTTTCAGGTGCTACAAGCCGTTTAGGCTTGTAAGCCAAGACTAGGTAAATGGGGTTAGCCCCGGGCACTACTTTCCAAACTTGCCTTTCAATGCGGCCAATTTAGCAGCCATATCTGTTTCCGGAACGTTCTGCTTCCTCCCCGATGATCTTTTCTTTGCCCCACCGCCTTTTGCCGCGCCATCGCCTTTCATCGAGAGGGATATTCGTTTTCTGGCTACATCTACCTCAGTTACAGTAACCATTACTTTTTGCTGTACAGCTACCACATCGGCCGGATTGCTCACATATTGGTCGGCCAATTGGCTGATATGCACCAGACCATCCTGATGGACACCAACATCTACAAAGGCTCCAAAGTTGGTTACGTTGGTCACTATTCCGGGAATTCTCATCCCTACCTTTAGGTCTTCGATATGGTTTACGCCATCGGCAAAACTGAATACCTCGAACTGCTCTCTCGGGTCCCGGCCCGGTTTGGCGAGCTCAGCCATAATGTCTTTTAAAGTAGGCAGCCCCACGGTATCAGATACATACTTTTTTAGGTCTACCTTCTGCCTAAGCGATGCATCTTTAATAAGGTCTGTTACCTCACAATTTAAATCGCGGGCCATTTGGCTCACTATGGTGTA
>NZ_DDDQ01000139.1:0-10274 GCF_002336325.1 Roseivirga sp. UBA1976
ACCTGTACACAAATCCTGAAACCACCAAATCGCTATATCTGGCTCCGGTACAAAAAGAAGACTCTACCGGTGGCTACATCTGTTTTGCTGACTACAAAAAAGATAGGCAATGGACCAGTGAAGAGATAAAATTCTTTGAAACTGTAGTAAGTAGTGTCTCCCAGGCCGTTTGTAATCTGCAGATAAAAGAAGAACTGGCCTTAAGTGAAAAGAAATTCAAATCGATTGTTGAAAAAAGCAACGACCTCACGGCCATTATGAATCGCGATGGTTGCTACACTTATGTGAGCCCTACCTGCGAGAAAAAATTGGGCAAACCGGCCAAACAATTGGTGGGAAGCTACATCTATGATTTAATTGATAAGTCTGAGGTAGACTATGTTCGATCCAAAATAGAAGAAACTCTCAATGAAGGCTCAGCCCAGCTCAGACCTTTTCAAGTGCCCACGGCCTATGGTCATACCATCCTCATTGAAATGCAACTCACCAATATGATCGACAACCCCGCAGTAAAGGGAATTGTGATCAATGCCAAAGACGTAACCGGGCAAGTGAGTACGGAACATGAGTTGGAAATAGCCAATGAGCGATATCGACTAGCTAGCTTAGCTTCAAGAGATCACATTTACGACTGGGATCTTGCCTCCAACCACGTGGAGCGTACCGGGCAAAGTCTAAAGGCCCTATTTGGCTATGAAGAGGCCGACTGGAATAAAGAAGGATTCTGGTTCCCTAACATTCATCCGGAAGATGTGGGCTATGTGTACGAGAGCCTTAAGGCTGTTCTGGAAGATCAGACCAAAGATCGCTGCATTTTGCAATACCGGTTTAGAGGAAAAAATGGAAACTACCATACCATTATAGACTCCGGCCACATTATACGCGATAAAAACGGACATGCCATTCGGTTGGTTGGAACCGTCCGTGATATCAGCGATTCAATTCGCGAACAGCGTATTAAAGATGTACTGCATTCTCTTATTACCATATTTTCACAGGCAGAACCACTTAGAGACAGTCTTAAATCTGCGTTGCGCACCATAGTGGAAGAGACACGATTCGATATTTGTGAAATATGGCTCAAATCGCACGATGAACCCAAACTCAATCGGGTTGAGTTCTTCCTCAAAGAGTCGATGGGGCTACTGGCCTACAGCGAAAAGAGTAATGTTTCCAGCTTTGCTAAAGGCAAAGGACTACCGGGTAAAGTCTGGGAAAAACAAGAGGCCATTCTCTGGCACAGCATCGACCAAACAGAAACGGAGTTTGTCAGGGCCGATTTAGTAAGCGACTTTAAGCTTAAGGGCGCCCTTGGTGTTCCAATAATCAACAACAAAGAATTCTTAGGGGTACTGGTGTTCTTGTCCACCCATAATAAAGGAGACTTTGTCAATCTTAAAGAAACCATCACAGCAATGGGCCAGGCCATTGCCCCATTGCTCAAGCAGCGATTGCTTGAAGAGCGAAACCGCCAGTTTCAGCTCATATCGCCCGACTTGCATTTTTCTACTAACCGAGATGGTTTGCTAAAAGAAACCAACAATACTTTTCTGCATGTTTTAGGGTACAGCAGGGAGTCCGTAAGCACCATGAGCATTCGAGACTTTGTTTATAGCGATGACTCTCAAATAATCGATCAGATTTTACTTGAACCCTATAAAGATCAAACCAATCCGATTGGCTATGAAATAAGGCTGACCACCAAAACTGGCGACCTTGTATGGGTATTGCTCAATATGGGGTATAGTGTGGCCGATGATCTATTGCTCTTTGTGGGAAAAGATATTACAGAACAAAAACAGGTACAGAGCCATTTAAAACGCACCAACCAGAGACTCAAAAATGCCTAGGAACTGGCACTCATTGGCTATTGGCGAAAAGACATTAACACCAGTCACTTCGAGTGGTCTGAAGAAACATATGGCATTTACGGGTACTCCAAAGAAAGCTTTACCCCAACCGTAGACAACCTGCACGTTACCTTTCACCCCGATGAGTTGGAGCTAATGAATGAGTGGTTGAAAAACGTAATAAAGGCTGAAGACAACATTCAGTTGGAACACCGGATCATTACGGCCGACAATCAATTACGATGGGTATACCAAAAAGTACATGTGGTTAAAAACTCTAGTGGCCTAACGCGATACATGGAGGGCACCATTCAAGACATTACCGAGAGAAAAGACTTTGAGCAACAACTAGCCTTAAGTAACAGGCGCTTTCAGCTGGCCATACACGCCAGTAACCAAATTATCTGGGACTACGATCCAAATAGTGGTATCATTACCAGGGGTGGAAAATCCAATTTCGTTTTTGCAGAAGTAGAGGATTACAAACATAATAACTCATGGTTTGAACGCATTCACCCTGACGATAAGGAAAGTTCATTGAAAAGTTTTGAACAAGCCATGAACAGCACCGATGAGGTTTGGCAACGAGAATACCGTATTTTGGATAAGAACAACCAGGTGTCTTACGTTATAGACCGCTGTGCAATTTTGCGCGATAAAACTGGCAAACCCATACGAGTGGTAGGCTCCGTAATGGACATCACGGAGTCCAAACTGCGCATGAAAAAAATTGAAGAGCAAAATAAAAGCCTACGTGAAATTGCCTGGATACAGTCGCACGTTGTACGGGCTCCATTGGCCCGTCTTATGGGTTATGTGGCTTTGCTCAATGAGAATGAGGTTGAATCGCTTAGTTTTGATGAAATAAAAAAGGTAATATTAGACTCGGCCAAAGAATTGGATCAAATTATTGGTGAAATTTCGAACAAAACTACTGAGCTAAAATGAGGAAGATTTTATTAGTGGATGATGACCAGCCAACCAATGTTTTGCATGAAATTATTCTTAAAAAATTCACTTCTGTACCTTTAACTATCAAGACTTTTCTCAATGGTAAACAGGCCCTGGACTACCTTAAAGAAGCCCCAGGCCAGTATATCATTTTTCTAGACATTAACATGCCTACCATGAGCGGATGGGACTTTCTGGATGCCTACCAGAACATTGAGGGGCACGATGGTACACGTATATTTATTCTCACCTCTTCCATAAACCCCGAAGATGAACAAAAGGCTGCAAAATACCCTGAGGTAAACGGTTTCGAAATTAAACCTCTTTCCGTAGACTTTTTAAAGAAACACGTGGGAGAACTCTTTACCTAGTGTATCCCCGCCATGACGATGAATTCAGGATTGGGACAATTTTGTAAGTACCTGCCCTTTTCCGAAGCCTTGCAAACACCGGGATAATCGCCATGAAAGCCCTCCATATTCATTATCAACTGGAAATGAAGATGAGGGGGCCAATGAAAATTCTCGTGGTAAGCTCCCAGACTAGCAAACTGTTCCCCTTTCCTAATGGGCTTACCCTCATACAGTCCGTGTAAAGACATGGTACTCAAATGCCCGTACAAAGTATAGAAAGTAAGGCCGGCCTCCTCGTGTTCAAGAATAATTACCGGACCGTAATCGCCATGAGACCTGCGGTTGTCAAACGAATGAACAACACCCTTAAAAGGTGCATAAACAGCTGTGCCGGCCTGTGCCCATAAATCGATACCCAGGTGAATGGTGCGGGGTTCATCTTCAGTAAAAAGCTCGCTGCGCGAATACAAGCCCCGTTCTTCCAAATATCCACCAATACCCACTCTGGCTCCATTGGCCTTCAACTGGCCGAAAACCTGTGCTGTAAATTGCTCTTCATCGTTCAGATCTATACGCTCCAATGAAGGGTTATTTTTACTTAAGTCCAGTTGACAAAATTCACCGGAGCCAAACCGAATAGGTTGTACGGCCGAAATACCGGCTTCAGCAAGTAACTTTGACAGGTTCATTCAGAAAATTTTTTAATTAACCGATTCATAAACTCCACCCCCAGTGCAAGCTGCTCTTTGGCTATAAATTCATCGGCCCTATGGGCCTGTGCAATATCTCCCGGGCCACAAATCATTGCTTCAAAACCAACTTCGGCAAACTGCCCAGCCTCGGCCGCATAAGAAACTGCATCGGTGGTCTCGTTGGCTGCCAGTTCTTTTACCAAAGCTACAATAGCCTGGTTTGAACGGGTATCTAGCCCCGGAACCGCAGGGTGTTTGTTGGTGGTAGAAATCCTGAACCCCGCAAAACGCTGCTTCAGCTCAGCCTCTCTCTGGCGACAATACTCCTCAAACTCTTTTAATATTTGCTGTGGAGTTTCCGAAGGAATAGTTCTTACATCCCAGTTGAATACACACTCCTGGGCAATGATGTTTGGCGCCAACCCACCGGAAATATTACCTATGTGTATAGACGTATGATTGGGTGTAAATCGATCATCGACCGAACCCGAAGCAATTAATCCATCCATTTTAGACTCTAACCAGAGAATCAGGCGCATGGCCTCGTGTATAGCACTTACTTCTTGTTTTATTCGGCTGCTATGTCCTTGGCTACCGGTTACTTTAGTCTGAAAAATACAAATCCCTTTTTGTCCAACAGTTGGCACCATCATGGTTGGTTCACCAATAATGGCAAAACGAGGAGTCTCTGTGTAGTGACTTTTAATGGCTCGGGCCAATTCGGGAGCGGCAAGGCAGCCAATCTCCTCATCGTATGAAAAGGCAAAGTAAATTGGTTTAGTAAGGTTGGCCCGGGTCATATCGGGCAAGGCTGCCAAACAACAGGCTACAAACCCTTTCATATCGCATGAGCCTCTTCCATAGAGCAAGCCATCTCCTTTGTCGGTAAGAGTAAAAGGATCTGTGGTCCAGTCCTGACCTTCTACAGGAACCACATCGGTATGACCGGATAGGATGACCCCACCGTCTACTGCGGGCCCAATCCTACAATGTAATGAAGCTTTTGTGCCTTCAGGATTTGGCACCAACGTGGTTTTCACCCCATGGCTTTCTATGTATTCCTGTATCCAATGAATGATAGAAAGGTTACTTTCTCCTCCTAAGACAGGAAAAGACACCAGTTTAGACAATATTTCTTCAACGGTCATACGCATAAGGTTCGGTAAGTCAAGGTTTGTCGATGCGGCCAGCCATTGGCTGGTCAATCGGTGGCCTAAATTAGTACAATCCTTGGTTTTGCAAACGGTCGCAAAGCGAAGGTAATTTTAGGCAGGCCCCCAATGAATGGCCACCGACACGCTCAGTCCAATCCAGGCCATAAGCAGTACCAGCCCTACAACCGGAGCGATAAAACGTATCCATTTGTCGAAAGGAATTCTGCACATAGCCAGCATAGCAATAAGCCCCCCGAGAGTGGGATTGATCAGGTTGGTTACACCATCCCCAATCTGAAAGGCAAGAATTGTGGACTGTCGGGTAAGCCCCAAAACATCTCCTAATGGCAACATTATGGGCAAAGTAGCCAAGGCCTGCCCGCTGCCGGAAGGTATGAAAAAATTAATGACACATTGCGAACCTGACATAGCCAGAGCACTGGCATAAAGCGGCAATTCTTTAAGACCTTCTGAAAGATTAAAGGCTATGGTGTCTGAAATATTGGCCATTTCCATGGCCACCTTAATGCTGGTGGCTAAGCCTACCATAAACGCCCCGGGTGCCACAACCGCTACCGATCGCAAGGTGGTCTCACCAATAGTTTTACCGCTCATTCGCGATAGCAATCCTGCCACAATAGAAATGATTATGAACATGGCAGAAATTTCATTAATGTACCAGTGCCACTTAAAAACCCCATAGAGCATAACTATCATGCCTAAAACAAAAGCCCAAAGCACCAGCCAGTTGTTGGTGCTCATGGCATAGGTATGCAAAGGTTTTGAAAGCTTTAAACCGCTGGTATCTATACCAAGAGAGAGCGATTTCTCAGGCTCCTTAATTATCTTTTTAAAGTACCGCAGGTTAAAATAGGCCAACACCGTTAAAGCCACCAAACAGAGAATAAGTCGCAATAACCATCCGGAAAACATAGGCATTTGTGCCAGTGTATGCCCTGTTCCTACGGTATAAGGATTTACCGGAGACAACCCAAAACCCACCGTAACCGCTCCAACAGATATACCAGCAGCCAGCATAAGATCTCCACCAAGTGCAAGAGAAGTAATGGCCGCAAGCGGAATGAGGGCAATATTGTTTTCATACCCAATAAAGATTCCTAAACAGCCATATAAGTAAGTTAGAAGCACCACAACCAGCAACCTTCTCTCCACTCCCAGCCTTTTAACAAAACTACCAACCGCGTTTTCGATCATGCCAGACTTCTCTAACATGCCGAACATAATGCCCGAAGAAAGCACCACAAATATGATGGGAATAGCAGAGGCAAAACCTCCGGGAATTGCCAGAAAAGTATCGAGGAATGATAATGGTGTAGAGTCTATGGTATGATAAGAGCCGGGAATTACCCGGCTCCTGCCATCAATTATTTCTCTATCAAAAACTCCTGCGGGTATTAGATAACTCATCAAAGCTGTGAGCACTAAAATCCCGAAGAGCATTACCACAGGGTGCGGAAAGCTAAAACGGAGCCTATTGATTGACTTATCGGCCACTACTTAAGCGACTCAAATTCTTTCTTAATTGCTTCGAAGCGGCTTTTCAATTCTTCAAAACGCTCATAAGCATCTTGCCCCGGACGTTGGTCTGCCCGCCCAATCATGCTCGAAAGATAGCCGGTCTGTGACTGCAACATTGGCTGCATATATGTACCCGGAGGCGTTACCAATTGGTAATAAATTGTATCTAACTGTTCTTTCTTGCGTTGCGCTCTCTTACTTGCTTTTTCAGTTTCAAGGCTGTTTTGCAGGTCTTCTCTGGCCTTGGCTACCGTAGCTACCAATTGAGCCACCTCATCGGCAAACGACTGAATCTCCAAAGCCAACCGCTCTTGCTCAGCTACATCATCATCATTCACCAGGCTGCCTCTTGGGTCCAGTACCACTTTAAACTGTTCTTCCATCACCTGATCGCCCACAGTAAGTCTGGCCGTATAGGTGCCATTCGATACCATTGGCCCATTGCCAAGATAAGACCTTCTTGGATTTTCACTCCAGCCTCCTGCATGGCGCATATTCCATACATAGCGGTTAATTCCCTGCTTATTTGGTAGTCCTCCAGCGGCTGGCGGCTCAGAAAATTCAGTAGACATATCTCGTTCTGTATCTACCGGAGGACTTGGTCTTCCATTTACAAAAGAACGAATCACCTGACCCTCACTATTCACAATTTCCAGCTTTACCGGCTGGTCTTGGTCTTTTATGTAGTAGTCAATTGTAACACCCATCGATGGATATTCCGGGCCATTATAATCGCTAGAGGCTCTCATACGGTTTCTTATTCCGTCTTTCAAATCGAACAAATAAGCCTGATAGTCTTTTACATCGGCCAGTTCTCTAAGGCTAATAATGTTGTCCAATATCCAAAATCCTCTACCCATGGTAGACATCACCAAGTCATCATTATGCACCTTAATGTCAGTAATTGGGGTTACAGGCAGGTTATTATTAAAAGCCTGCCAGTTTTTACCATCATTGAACGACACAAAAAGCCCAAACTCGGTACCGGCATAGAGCACCCCTTCTTTCACAGGGTCTTCACGAACCACGCGGGTAGGGTAATCGGCCGGTATTCCATTATTACCGGGAGTTAAGAGCTCCCAGGTTTGCCCATAATCTTCTGTTTTATAGATGTAAGGGCTAAAGTCATTGTCCAATTGATAGCGCAAAACGGCCACGTAAGCTTTGGCCGGATTATGAGGTGAGGGTTCTACTGCATCTACCCTGCCCCCTTTAGGCATATCAGGAGTCACGTTGGTCCAGGTTTTACCACCATCTCGGGTCACATGCACAGGTCCGTCATTAGCCCCTACCCAAATAAGGCCTTCCTGCAAGGTAGACTCTCTAATGGCATAAATGGTACTGTAGTATTCTTCTCCCGTTACATCGCGGGTAATTGGTTCTCCCGGTACCACCTGCTTGTCAGCTTCAAAGGCTGTCAGGTCTGGCGAAATAATTTCCCAGGTCTTTCCATCGTCTGTGGTTTTGTGTACATACTGTGAGGTATGATACACTACATCGGGATTATGAGGCGATACATGAATGGGAGCCACTCGCTGAAAACGGAATTTAAGATCTTTGGGGTTGTGTCCATAAATATTGGTTGCCCCCACATAGTACTGTAATTCCTGGCCGGTGCGCTTGTCATATACTCCAAAACGCCCCTTGCAATTGGAGTATACAATATTGGGATTTCCGGGTTTAGGCACGGCAGGGCCTGTTTCACAACCACCGGTGTTTATGATAAAAGCATTGCTCCCCGACTGCACACTTTCTGTTGGCATACTGGGCACTGCAATAGTGCTGTAATTGTCTTGCTGGCCGGCATATAACCAATACGGGTATTGATCGTCTACCTCTACCTGATACAGCTCGGCTGTTGGTTGGTTGAATTGAGTAGACCAGGTTCGGCCATTGTTGAGTGTTACGTTTGCTCCCCCATCGTTGGCCTGAATCCAAATGGAAGTGTCGTTAGGGTTAATCCAAATATCGTGGTTATCTCCATGAGGAGTACTCACAGACCGCCAGGTTTTACCCCCATCGGTCGATTTTAAAAAGCGAAGTGCACTGTTGAACACCACATCGGCATTTTTCGGATTTGCATAAATATTGGTGTAGTAAAAAGGCCGGTTGGTAAGGTTAGAATTGTCTGAAACAAATTCCCAGCTTTCGCCACGATTGTCCGATCTGTACAAACCGCCCTGATCGTCTGAAGCTTCAATATTAGCATATACCCTCTCCGGCTTCGCTGCCGAAACGGCAAAATCTATCTTACCGATCAGTCGGGTTGGTAATCCGTTGGTAAGTTTGGTCCAGTTCACTCCTCCATCGGTCGACTTGTACACGCCTCCCTCAGACGAACCACTGATGATTGTCCAGGGCTTACGTTCTGCACGCCAGGCTCCGGCATAGATCGTATTCGGGTCGTCAGGAGCCAATTCCAAATCGGAGAAACCCACACTATCGGAATGATACAATACTTTTTGCCAGGACTTTCCTCCATCTACTGTTTTAAATACTCCGCGCTCTTCGTTTTTACCAAAAGCTTTACCAATAGCAGCCACATAAACCACATTGGGATTATCCGGATGAATCTCAACAGCACCAATCTGCCCGGTTTCTTTT
The DNA here is from genome assembly GCF_002336325.1 of Roseivirga sp. UBA1976. Classification (NCBI taxonomy): domain Bacteria; kingdom Pseudomonadati; phylum Bacteroidota; class Cytophagia; order Cytophagales; family Roseivirgaceae; genus Roseivirga; species Roseivirga sp. UBA1976. The sequence goes on from NZ_DDDQ01000139.1 coordinate 9,144, forward strand.
AAGCCTATAAACTCCCAGGTTTTACCGGCATCGGTAGATTTGTACATGCCCTTTCCCGTAATCACATTGGAGCGCAAACCGTCAGAGCCTGTACCCACATAAATGATATTGGGATCTTTTTGATAAACCGATATAGCTCCAATAGAAGGGGTTGAAAAATAACCATCTGATACATTGTTCCAGGTCATTCCGTAATCATCGGTTTTCCAAACGCCACCACCTGTGGCTCCCATGTAAAAAACGGAGGGCTGGCTGGCTACTCCGGCCACGGCTGTAACACGGCCTCCCCTTAGCGGGCCTACGTTTCGGAACTCATAGTTTTTAAGAATTTCCTGCAGATCCTGGGCCTGTAGACCCACGGAAGAAAACACTGCAAGACATGTAATGATCAGATGTCTAATCTTCATGATAGTTTTAAATTTTAAGAATGGGGAAATTAAAATAAATACTGCAAAAAGCGGTGCAGCATTTTGACGAGCGGAACTAAGCCAGGCAGTGTTTTCCGGCAATGTAGCCGGTGGTCCAGGCAGCCTGAAAATTAAAGCCTCCCGTAATACCGTCTATATCGAGCACTTCTCCGGCAAAAAACAAGCCTTCAACCACCCGACTCTCCATGGTGTTGAAGTTTACCTCACCCAGTTTTACCCCCCCGGCTGTCACAAACTCTTCTTTAAAAGTGGTTTTTCCGTTCACCGGATACTGATCGTTGCCGAGTTTTTCCACCAAACGGTTTAGTGACTTTTTCGACAGTTCAGCCCATGGCTTATCTTCGTCTATTCCAAGGGTTGTCAGAAAATGTTCCCATAACCTCTGTGTAAGCCCCAGCGGCATCTGATTTTTAATTTTTTTCTTGGGGTGGTCTGTCTGTATCTGCCCTAACATCTCCCTTAACTCCGTTTCGCTAAGGCCCAACCAGTTAATATGAGCTATGAACTTATAGTTCATTTCGTGAAGCAAACGAGCACCCCAGGCCGATGTTTTCAAAATGGCCGGGCCACTCATACCCCAATGGGTAATCAATAAAGGTCCCTTTTCCATTAGGCGTGTACCCTGAATTTTTACAACTGCGGCAGGCACCGATACCCCCATGAGCTGAGTAATGGACTGCCCGGGCATGTTAAAAGTAAAAAG
>NZ_DDDQ01000092.1:0-27138 GCF_002336325.1 Roseivirga sp. UBA1976
CTATGAGAATAATTGTTGGCATACTACTTTTGCTAAGTGTAGGAGTTGTTAGGGCGCAGGAAATTAGTGGCGAAGAATTACTAAAGCGGGCCATTCAGTTTCATGATCCGGGCAATCGTTGGTCCACCGCTTCTGTTAAGCTCATCATAGATATGCAAGCCCCTAACCGACCCGTACGAAGAAGTGAGGTATCTATTAACAACTCGAAAGGCTCATTTTACTTGCGGATGTTGCAAAGAGGACAGCTTTTGGAGTGGATGGTAGACGGGCGCGACTCCACTGATTTTCGGGTAGACTTTTTACCTCCGGCCGACTCTCTTCAGGCCGATTCCCTAAGTTTGACTCCTGAAAGAGCCAGAAGGTGGAGGAATTATTATTCCTACCTCTACGGACTACCCATGAAGTTGAAAGACCCGGGTACCCGGATCGATCCTACGGTACTAAGAACCCAGTTTGCCGGCCTGGAAACTTTGCAGCTAAAGGTTAGTTATGATGCCCAAGTGGGTAAAGACACCTGGTACTTTTATTTTAAGCCCGAAACTTATGAGATGGTTGGCTATCGGTTTTACCACAATGAGACAGCCAATGATGGAGAATACATTGTGCTGGAAGGCATGGAGATTAAAAATGGCCTGCGTATTCCTAAAAACCGCACCTGGTACACCAATGCAGATCATACACTTTTAGGCACAGATTACCTGGTTGATTTTAAGGTGAACGAGAAGTAGGCTTATACCTAGTTCTTCTTTTTCTTTAAGGAATTGATGAAGTTGGCCCATGCAAAAGGATTGAGCAATGGGTTGGTTCTTGGCCCCGATGAATATTGCAAATTCTGGAATTGCTGATTCATCATGTAACGGTAGTTCATGCTCGAAGAACCTTCCAAAGGCATGGTTCTCACCAGTTCCCGAATAATTTCAGGCTCATAGCTGTTCAGTACATTTTCTTGCTCACGGGTAAGGTTCATGGCGAGAATGGCCTCTTTAAAGAGTTCTTCCGTTGGAAATGGGTTAACCTCAATATCGGCCAGTTGGGTAACTTCTTCTTCTAAGGCGAAAATTACGGTTACTCTATCACCCACCGAATCGGGTACTACCACTTTTCGGTTTTTGAAACCAATAGCACTAATAGTAAGCGTATCTCCGGCCACAAAGGCCTTGCTAAACCAGCCTCTGAAGTCGGTAGGAATACCCCGGCCACGTTCGTCATAAATATGAACCCCGGGTATGGTAATGGTACTGTCTGCGTTCATCACCAAACCCGAAACCTGAACAACATGTAACTCAGAAGGCTGTTGCGCTTTGCTTTGCAAGGATAGCATGAACAAACCGGCAATGATGAATAGAACTTTGTAGTAAGAAGATTTTTGCAGCAGCATAATATTGTTTCAAACGTAAAGATAGCCAATTAGATATGACTCTTCACTTCCCTTGCTTTTACAAACTTAACAAGCAGTTGAGGAAAATTGATTGGTGTATTCGATTAATTCTCCCCAAATTAACAAGAATTAACCGGCCATGCGACTTAAGAATTTTAGCTTATCCTTTGGCAGCCAGATATTTAAATCCGTTTCGGAAGAATCGAGGATTCGTATCTTACATTTACTGTACCGTAACGGAGAGCTGACGATTTCCGATTTGGAGCATATTTTGGAGTTTACTCAAACCAAAACCTCAAGGCATGTAACCTATTTAAAGAACTCCGGAATAATAAGTGCGCGCAAAGTAGACCAATGGGTCTTTTATAGTTTGCGCGAAGAGGTAGAAGAAATAGTACATCGCATTTTTGAGTTTTTGGTGAAAGATACTACGCTGCAAAAAGACCAGGAAACGTATGAAATTTTGGCATCTAATCGCGAGCTGGCTCAAAACCGTTTTCAAAACAGAGTCTTCTATAAATAACCTTGAGTAAGTACCAGCATATTTTTTTTGATCTGGATCATACCCTTTGGGATTATGATGCCAATGCCGCAGAAGCCTTGCATGAATTGTATGAGGTGCACAAACTGGAACAGCTTGAAGCCTTTACAAAACAAGATCTTGTGGCCATGTTTTTTGAGGTAAACCACAAGTTGTGGGATTTGTATAATCACCACCGCATTGGAAGAGCAGATATTAGAAAGCGCAGGTTTCCTGAGATTTTTCATAAACTGCGGGTGAGTCCCGAACATTTACCCGCAACTTTTGAAGAAGAGTACGTGGCGCTGGCACCCACCAAAAGCAGGTTGTTCGATTACGCCACAGAAGTGCTCGACTATTTATCGGCTAAGTATAAGCTGCACCTTATCACCAATGGTTTCGATGATATTCAACATACCAAGCTCAGGTCTTCCAATCTTATACCTTATTTTCAACGTGTTATAACCTCTGAGTCTTCGCGCTCGCGGAAGCCTAATCCCCGAATTTTTGAGGTGGCCTTTGAACTTACCGGAGCCGATTGCTTCAATTCCATTATGATTGGCGATAACCTCGACTCGGACATAGCAGGGGCCAAGCGGGTAGACATGGACCATGTTTGGTTTAACCCAACACGAATGGCTACAAATGTGGCAGTGCAACACGAGATATCGAACCTTCTTGAGCTTAAAAGCATTCTCTAATCACGGATAGGTTTTGCTTCCGTAGGCGAACTCTTATATTTGCCGCTATAGAAATGTATAACCCTAAAAAGTAAACTATGGCAACCGGATTTTTCAACGTTCCAGTAGCAAAAAACGAACCTATATATAGCTATGCTCCGGGCTCTCCAGAAAGAGCCAAGCTCAAAGCAGCTATTGAAGAGGCGCGTTCAAAACAAATAGATATTCCCATGTACATCAATGGGAAAGAAGTGCGCACCGATAAAAAGAAGCCGCTTTCTCCTCCCCACGATCATCAGCACATTTTAGGGTATTTTTCTGAAGGAGATGCCTCACACGTTCAGGCATCGATAGATGCTGCCATGGCAGCCAAAAAAGATTGGGCCAACATGAGTTGGGAAAATCGCGCTAGCATCTTCTTGAAAGCTGCCGAGTTGATTGCCGGTCCGTACCGTTATAAAATGAATGCAGCTACCATGTTGGGGCAGTCTAAAAACGCTTTTCAGGCCGAAATTGATTCGGCTTGTGAGATTGTAGACTTCTTGAGGTTCAACGTGCAGTACATGACGGAGATCTACAAGCAACAGCCAGAGTCTTCAGCAGGTATCTGGAACCGCGTAGAGCAAAGACCATTGGAAGGCTTTGTGTTCGCACTTACTCCATTCAACTTTACAGCCATTGCCGGTAACTTGCCAACAGCTCCGGCCATGATGGGGAATACGGTAGTTTGGAAGCCGGCTTACACACAAATCTACTCTGCACATGTGCTTATGGAGGTGTTTACCGAAGCGGGTGTACCTCCGGGGGTCATTAACCTTTTCTATGTAGACGGACCCACTGCCGGAGATGTGATTTTTAAACATCAGGACTTTGGTGGTATCCACTTTACCGGCAGCACAGGCGTATTCCAGCACATTTGGAAAACTATTGGTGAGAATATTTATAAGTACAAGTCGTATCCTAGAATAGTGGGAGAAACAGGCGGAAAAGACTTTATAATCGCCCACGAGTCTGCCCATGCCAAGGCCGTTGCTACGGCTATTTCACGAGGTGCCTTTGAATTCCAGGGGCAAAAGTGTTCGGCTGCTTCAAGAGCTTACATTCCGAGCAACATGTGGGAAGAGGTAAAAGGTTATGTAATAGAAGACCTTAAAACCTTCAAAATGGGAGGTACAGAAGACTTTACCAATTTCATCAATGCAGTAATTGATGAAAAGTCTTTCGACAAAATTGCTAAGTATATTGATGATGCCAAGGCAAGCGATAAAGTAGAAGTGATTGCCGGTGGTAACTATGACAAATCTAAGGGTTACTTCATTGAGCCAACCGTATTGTTAACTACCGACCCGAAGTACACCACCATGTGCGAAGAAATATTTGGCCCGGTAATTACCATCTATGTGTATGAGCCAAAAGACTTCGAAGCCACTTTGAAGTTGGTTGATGAGACTTCTCCATATGCATTGACCGGAGCCATCTTCTCGCAAGACAGATATGCGCTAGAAGTAGGGGTGAAGGCCCTGGAGCAATCTGCGGGTAACTTCTACATCAATGATAAACCAACAGGAGCAGTTGTAGGTCAGCAGCCATTTGGTGGAGCCAGAGGCTCAGGAACCAACGACAAGGCCGGTTCAATGATCAACTTGCTCAGATGGGTGTCTCCAAGATTAATCAAGGAAACATTCGTTCCACCGGTAGACTATAGATATCCTTTCTTAGGAGAAGATTAATAACGAATAAGTAGGGCCGTCTTAAAAGCCTGGTTAGCGTCACCCTGAACTTGTTTCAGGGTCTCTAGATAGCTGACAATCAAACTAACAGATTCTGAAATAAATTCAGAATGATGAGGTTTGAAGCTTTTAAGACGGCCTTCTTTCTTTTATAACTTTTCCAATGCATTTAGGGCAAAGCCTTTTTTTTGAAACTTGGGCGGAGGCGACTTATCCAGATAAAAGCATAAAGGCTTCATTATTGTGCGGGTTTTCATGAAAAGAGGTTGGAGTACTTATGAGTGAGCGTTTCTGAATTAAGGTGCTTCAGAGAAATGTAGTTGAGCCTGCAACCAGAAATACCTATGACCTTGTTCGTCCGAAGAATCAATAGAGCTCTATTCTTAAAATACTGAGAAGAAAATCGCTTTCGCTTACTCAGGTCATTCAGCTATATTGAGGATGTTGAAAAGAGCCATTGCCTTAACCTTTCAATTCTAAGCCTTGAGAAAGGCTAAGCATCGAATTGTGAGGGCAGTTCAAGAACTGAAGTAGATAAGTATGGAAACAACCCGGGCAGAACAGTATTTAAAAAAAGATGCGCCTATTCATTTGGCTGACCTCACGGAAGAAAGTGAGGCTACATGGGGCAAAATGACACCTCAGCATATGGTGGAGCATCTTATTATTACGTTTAAGATGTCGGTGGGTAAAGTCAATATTCCCATTGTAACTCAAGAAGAAGAATGGCCGGCCACCAAGGCATACTTAATGAAAGATAGCCCGATGCGCAGGAATGTGCCTTCTCCGGTAGGAAACAATGAGCTGTTGCCTTTGAGGTTTCCCGACTTACACACGGCTAAGACCAAGTTGCTCGAAGAAACATTATCTTTTCTGGAATTGGCACGGGAACAGCCCGATTTTATAGCCAACCATCCTTTTGGAGGGCCTATGAAAGCCAGCGAATGGCTACTTTTTCATCGCAAGCATTTCAAGCACCACTTTATTCAATTCGGACTAATTGAGGATTATGTCAAACAATAGACACTATACATTTTTGGCAGAGGTTTTTCAGGCTGCCCCAATCAACCAGAGAATTTTTAGTGGCTCTGAGCTCAGGCTTTCAGAGGGCTCGGCAGAGTATCGACTGGCAGTAAAAGAAGACTTCTTTCATGCGGCCATGGCCATGCACGGGGCCGTATATTTTAAGATGCTGGACGATGCCGCGTATTTTGCCGCAGCTACGCTTGAGCAGGAATACTTCATTGTTACCAAGAGCTATGAGATTCACTTTGTTCGTCCGGTTACTGAAGGGCAGCTTACCGCCAGAGGCACGGTGATTGAAGCCCGAGAAGGAGAATGGCTGGCGCAGTCAGAGATTATAAATGAGCACGGAAAGGTGGTAGGAAAAGGGCAAGGGCTGTTTGTGCGTAGCCGCCAGCGCTTTTCTGATATACAGGGATCATAGCTCAAGATTAACCATTATCCGTGTGTCCTTAACGTCTAGTAATTTGCCTTTGTGGCTGCCGGTCAATATTTCGTAAACATTTCTTTTTAGCTCTTTAGAAGCCAGCTCACAAAAATGAACCTTGAATGTTTTCCCTAGTAGATTGAGATTCTCCTCCGAGTACCATCGATCGTTCGATTGGGCCCTTATCAACTTTACTTCCATAGCCGTATTGATAGGGAAAGGTATTGTTTCAATATCAATCAGAATTCAATGAATAATGAATTGATTGTTAAGATATTCCGTTGAGCCAGAGTATGTTCCTTTAGGCATGTAAACGCACAAAGCCTGTAACTTTAAAGGTCGGGCTGCGTCTTTAAGTCATCAACAAACTTTAAGGTCATCATGAAAAAACTCATCTCACTTTTTTGCCTTTGTCTGGTGGGCACCACCTCATTGGCACAATCTAAAATTACCGAAAAGGAACTTCTTGGAGAATGGCGCATGGTCATAGACATCGACTTAGATGAAATAGAGCGCGATTTGGAGGATGAAAACTGGCTGGCAAGAAAAATTGCAGGTTCTGTCACTGGTTTAGTATCTGACATTCTGGAGGAGATTGATATCAAGATGGACTTTCGCGATAATGGAGAGGTCAAAATAATGGTCAGGGCATTTGGAGAACGAGAGGTGGAGTATGCCGAATGGAGAATAACGAGCGAAGGAGAATTAGAAATCTTTGACAATGACGACAGGCGTTGGAAGAACAGGCATGTAAACTTTGGCCATGACGATGACGTGTGGCTGATGGACAAGGGAAAAATTGTTCAGTATGAAAGAGGCTCAAGGGGCCGATTGGAGCGAGGAGATGTTTATCTGGAGAAGGTTAAGAAAGACTGGTAATAGCTCCCCAAAATATCTTGCTGCAACTCCGGTCATGGAGTTGCAGCTTTTTTTGTTCTAGCCAAAGAACCTGGAGAAAGTACCAAATCCACAAGCATAGCCAACTCCCTGCCATCAAGATATGGTCGTATGCTTGTGTTTACTCAAGTACTTATTAGACGAATACAACGTATAGAATTACACCTGTAACTTGTTGGCCGACCTCGGTTGCAAAGTTTGAGGGTATTAGCTAATCAGCGGACTTAGCCGCTCTCGCGTATCAAAGTCCATTTGTGCAATCTTTTCGAGATTGTGGTTTTTAAAGAAGTGTTCTCTAATCTCTAAAAGCTCATCGTATGGCCCCCTAGGAGCCAGTATTTTCACAATTACGGGCGAGCATTCCAGCATTATAAACAGAGCTATAATAAATATGTTGGCCCAATAGATGGCTTTGTTTTCCAGGCTAATCTGCCGGAGTGCCTCCAATTGGGCTGCCATACCATTCCAGGGGTTTCGTTGAATACCGGCCAACTCCATGTTTTGCTTTTGCCTCAGCGCGGTGAGCTCACCTTGCAATGCTTCTACTTTGGGAGAGTTGGTAGCAATGCTCAACTCCAGTTCGGTCTGTGCCCTGTCGGCATCGGCCTTTTTTAACAGATAAATTGGCCCTGCATTTCTTTGCATAGAGCCTCCCGTACCATCGGCTTCTTGTCTGGCCAGGGTTGCAAGTTCGTTGCGTTTAGCCCGTTTGGCTTCTATTTCTGCTTTCAAAGTATTGATCTGCTCCTGCAGAAGTGATGCTTGTTGCTGGTAGCGCTGGTCTATGGTGGCTATTTCTTTCTGGTAAATGGTTTCTTCCAACAGCACCAGTTTTCGGTCGATCTCTTTAGAAAAAATCTTGAGTTCCAGTGGCTTGGAAATTACGATGGCCAGCATAACCGCCAACAAAATTCTTGGACTAGCCATTAATAACTCATGCCACCGACCCTTACGGTTTTTCTTCATGGTAGAGACAATAAACCTATCGAGGTTGAAGATAACACAACCCCAAAGAAGCCCGAATGCAATGGCCCATCCGCTGTGAGAGAAAATGGTATGAAAGGCATAACCTCCGGAAAGTGCAGCAAGCAGGCCGGTAAAAAATACGGTGGCTCCAATGCCGGTAAATTTTGAGGCTTCGGTAGGGCAGCGCTTTAAAAGCGACTGGTTGGCTCCGGAGCAGAACCAAAAGAAATGCTTGAGGGAATTCATACGTTGAGTTTTTGACTTGGTGTAGTCAATAACGGAACGTGTTTTAATATGTTGTAATAATTAGTACCTTTTTATGCAAGGTAGCTAATATAGGCACATCACATAAGCGCTGTGGGGTTACTTATAAACCATACTGATCAATCAGGTAAATAAGTGCAGCCATGGATGCAGCTCCAAGTTCCAGTTCTCTTTGATTAACAGCTTCAAAGTTATCGATAGGAGTGTGGTGGTATTTGAAGTATCGTTGACTATCGGGCAAATAGCCAATAGTTGGTACATCTTGGGTTCTAAGCGGGCTTATGTCTGCACCACCACCGCCACGTTTAAACTGAAAAAGCCCATATGGTTCAAAAAGAGATGCCCAGCCCAGCAATTTATTCTGTTGGGACTCGGTGCCGGTAATACCAAAACCAACCGGTAAAAAGCCGCCACGATCTGATTCGAGTGCCGCAATGTGCTTTTCGTTGTTCTCTGCTGCCAATTCGGCATACTTCCTTCCTCCTCGCAATCCATTCTCCTCATTCATGAACATTACGGCCCGTATGGTTCTCTTGGGTCGGTAGTTAAGGGCTTTGAACAGTCTGAGCACTTCTATGGACTGTACACATCCGGCACCGTCATCGTGAGCACCCTCCGATAAGTCCCATGAGTCCAGATGACCACCCACCACAATGATTTCATCGGGAAACTGCGTTCCTTTTATTTCTCCCACCACATTGTATGAGAGTACATCTTCATGCATCTGGCTATGAGTCTCGAAATAGAACTGCAGTTCGGGGTCGTCATGGAGCAAATCACTCAGAAAATCGGCATCGGCAGTGCTTATGGCCACGGCCGGAATTTTAGGCACGTTTAGGCCGTAGTTGGTACTTCCGGTATGCACAACACCATCTTTATAAGAGCTTAGTGAGCGCACAATAACCCCTATGGCACCATACTTGGCGGCTTCTGTCGGGCCACTACCTCGTTGGTTTGAAGCTCCACTATAGGCCGAAAAGGTATCCAATAGCCGCGGATCCATAGGGCGATTAAAGAAGACGATTTTTCCTTTGATGGTTTTCTCTCCCAGTTCTGCCAGTTGTTGAAAGTCTTTGACTTCTATAAGCCTTCCCAGTGTTCCTTTTGGGCCTGTACCTACCGAATTGCCAAGGGCTGTTACTTCAATGGGCATTGACCCATATTTTTTGGAGTTAACAATTCTTCCTTTTTCAACCTCCCCTCTTTCCCAATGAGGCACCATTACGGGCTGCAGGTACACGGTGTCGAACCCGTAGGTCATCATCTGTTGCCTGCTCCACTCTACGGCTGCGGCCGCTTGCGGAGAGCCGCTCAACCGGCCGCCAATGTTTTTGGTAAGGTATCGGAGCATTTCATAGCTCTCTCCCTTTGCAAGGGCTTCATCGTATATTTTTCGAATAAAGGCTGCGTCTTTTTCCTGGCCATGTACGGCTGTGGCTAAAAGCAGTAAAAGGGAAAGGAGCATTATTCTTTTCATGGCATTTCGGTCAGTTTACAATCTCTGCCTCCTGTAAAATATACATGAGTTTTAAGGGATCATCGGCATTGATTTTAAGCTTGCCCCTTACCTTTATTCTCTTTTCGGTGAATTTGATTTTCTCTTTGGCAAATACTTCGGCCACCGTTTCGGGACCTGCACCTCCGCAAAAAAAGCAATTGGCAAATGGCAAAGAAGAAAGCACAAAATAGGACTCTCCCTGGAGCTCTTCCAGGGGGATCATCCAGCCTTCCAGTTCGATTACTTTACCATCCAGTTTTTTAACCTCATCGCTAAAAGTAGGGTAGTCGATTTCAAAATTGAGTGTTTCATCGAATCGCTTTTCTACAGTGACTTTAGAAAGCGTTTTCCATCCATTGAAGTCTTGTCCAAAAGTGGTAAGTCCAAGAACCAGACCGATAAGTAGTAGGCTGTGCTTTCGCATTATTTAATGAGATCAAACATTCGGTTGAAACGCAAACGCTCAAAAAAGCCTGCATCGGGGTTTGTTCGGTCTACCGACCAGAAGATAAAAAGCGGTTTGCCCACAATGTGGTCGTATGGCACAAAACCCCACGACCGTGAATCGAGCGAATTGTGTCGGTTGTCACCAATCATAAAGTAGTATCCTTGCTTGAAGGTATAGCTATCTATTTTTTTCCCGTCAATGAATACTTCGTAGTCCTTAATGTTCACATTGTCGTTGTGTTCATACTCCCTTATTACCTCGCCATACAGAGCCACATTTTCTTTGGTGAGTTCAATGGTCATGCCTTTTTCAGGCATTACCAGAGGGCCAAAGAAATCGCGACTCCAGTTAAATAGCGGGTCACCGGGGTAAATACCGCGGTCTTCTCCGAGCTCGTAAACTATTTCTTCCACGCTGTCAATAAAAGGCAATTTTTCCAATGCGGCAGCTTTCTCGGGAGTGGTGTTCACCTCAAAGCCAACTTTACCATTGTAGGCACTGTTGGGCACTGCACTGGTAGCATAGGTGTCAAAAGGATTAGTGTCCTGGTAATCGGTAATACCCAACTCTCGCATGTACCGGGCGTGTACACCACGCTCGGTAGCAGCCAGGTAGCTGGTCATCATGTTGGGTGGGTTATCTACCGGCTTTCCGTTAATGTAAATTTGCTTATTACGCACCTCAAAGGTATCTCCGGGAACGGCCATGCAGCGTTTTACATAGAAGGTCTTCATGTCTACAGGAAAGCCTTTTTCATAATCAGGAGGGTAGTTAAACACTACGGGTTCTCCTCTTCTTGGCTTTCTAAGGCCGGGCAGGCGGTACTGGGGCAGTTGGATAATGTCTGAATACGATGGAATTTCTTTTCCGAAAAGTTTTATGCCCCAGAAAGTTTGGTGGGCCAGTGGAAACTGGATGGGCGTTTTAGGCGTTCTGGCTCCGTAGTGAAACTTGCTTACAAAGAGATGGTCACCAATGAGCATAGAGTTTTCCATGGAACCTGTGGGTATGGCAAAGGCTTCCACAAACAGTCCGCGTATGATGGTAACCGCTATGAGCGCAAAAAGTATATCGTTGAATAGTTCTCTAAAAAAGCCTTTTTTCTTTTTTTCCGGCTTCTCTTCTTTTTTCTTTCTCTTTAAGAAATCGAGCATAATAGAGTCTTATAAATAGTCGGCTTTAAAGGTATTATAAATCTGCGAATTATGGGTATTTCTACCCGGTAGATGAAATGCCTAACGGGCGAATGTATGTATAGGTTGAGACTTATCTGTTGGGCGGTTTCAGTTTTTGGCTCTCCTTCGCTTATTTTGAGGCCAAACAGGCACTATGATCATTATAAATGACCTCGCTTTTGGTTATGCCTCGCACAAGGTGCTTTCTATTCCGCAGTTGCAGGTGGAGGAAGGTAAGCACCTTCTTATTCTTGGGGCTTCGGGCAGCGGAAAAACAACCCTTCTTCATATTTTGGGAGGCCTTCTGGCACCGCAAGAGGGAACGGTAAGGATTGGCCAAACCGACTTGTACCGTTTGAGTGGTGCGCAACGCGATAAATACCGGGGGCAGAATATTGGGCTCATCTTTCAAAAGGCGCATCTCATTAGTGCACTAAGTGTACAAGATAATTTATTGTTGGCTCAGTATTTAGCCGGAATGGCGCAAGACAGGGGGCGTGTAAAAGAAGTGCTTACTAGCCTGGGGCTTGCAGATAAGCTATACAAGAAAGTTAAGGCACTGAGCCAGGGTGAGCAACAACGGGTAACTATTGCTCGCGCATTACTTAACAGACCCCGTGTAATTTTGGCCGATGAGCCTACAGCCAGTCTGGACGATACCAATGCGCACAAAGTCATAGACCTTTTGAAAAGTCAGGCAGAACAGAACAATGCCTCGTTGCTCATTGCCACCCACGATCAACGTGTAAAAGATCAGTTTGAACTTCAACTAAACCTGGCTACCCTATGAACCTGATTATACTTAGCTGGAATTACATTAGGTCTAAGCCTCTCAATACGCTGCTGAATATGCTGCTTATGGCTTTGGGTATTGCCATTATTTTGGTACTTATTCTGCTGAGCTCTCAGCTAGAAGAAAACCTCAATAAAAACAAGCGCGGAGTAGATCTTGTAGTTGGTGCCAAGGGCAGCCCTTTACAGCTTATTTTGGCCAACGTATACCACATAGACTTTCCTACAGGCAATATAAAACTGGAAGAAGCCCGTGCGCTCACCAGAAACAGACTCATAGCAGGAGCTATTCCGTTGGCTTTGGGCGATAATTACCGGGGCTTTAGAATTGTGGGAACCAACCACGAGTATGTACAACTCTATGAAGGCTCCCTTACTTCCGGCCAATTGTGGAAACGAAACATGGAAAGTGTTATTGGTGCCAATGTTGCCGAACGATTGAACCTGAAGCCGGGAGATACATTTTTTGGAGCACATGGGCTCTCCGTTGCCGATATGGAACATGAAGAGCGTCCTTATAAAATTGTTGGGGTGTTGGCCAGAAATAACTCTGTTTTAGATAATCTGATCCTTACCAATATTGAAAGTGTTTGGGCAGTTCATGAGCATGAAGAGGAGCATGAGCATAGTGAACATGCGGATGAACCGGAGTTGGGTTCGGCCTATGAGAGTGGTTTGCCCGAGGGCGATGAGGATGCAGAAATCACCTCCATGTTGCTTAAGTTCAGGTCGCCCATGGGGGCTGTCACCCTTCCGCGAATGATTAATTCCAATACTAACATGCAGGCAGCCTCACCGGCTTTTGAAACGCAGCGTTTGTTCTCTCTGTTGGGAATTGGTGTAGAGTTGCTCAGAAGTTTTGCCTATATCATTATCATTATAGCCGGTTTGAGCATATTCATTTCGCTGTACAATGCATTGAAAGACCGAAAGTATGACTTGGCCATTATGCGTTCGTTGGGAGCTTCAAAAACCAAACTATTTGTACATGTAATACTCGAAGGGGTAATTATTACAGTGTTGGGCGGAGCTCTGGGATTTGTGCTGGGTCACGGACTAACAGAATTTTTGGCAGGCCTTTACGAAAAATCAGAAGCCATGGGGCTTACCGGTTTGGTTTTTGTGAAACAAGAATGGTGGGTTGTAGTAATTAGTATAGGTATAGGTTTGTTGGCTTCGGTAATTCCGGCTGTCAATGCCTACAAAACAGATATTTCAGACGTATTAGCCAAAGAATAATGAAGAAGATAGTTGTACTGATTGTATTGAGTATATGGGGGACCGGCTTGTTCGGTCAGGAGGTAAAGGCTAAAGGCCCAAAGCTCTGGAAAACCCTGGCCGATGTGAAGTATGAAATTCAAAAAGACGAATATGGCGATGTGTATGTGCCTGTTTTTGGAGAAGACATACAGGCTATTAAAGATCAGCTGGTAGAGGTAGAAGGCTATGTAATTCCTTCAGACATTACTTTTGTCAATGATTATCTAATTATTTCTTCGCTACCTATAAGTGAGTGTTTCTTCTGTGGCTCAGGCGGACCGGAGACGGTGATGGAAATTCACCTAAAGAAAGGAGAGAAGTACAAGTATAACTCCAAGCGGCTAAAGTTTAGAGGAAAACTGGTGCTGAACGCAACCAATCCCGACAAATTGATGTATCAGTTGGTGGATAGTGAATTTTTAGGTTTGGCCGATGATAGTTATTAAACCCCTCAAGTACGTTTCATTCATATTGTTCTTCTTTCTTTTGGTTGTAGGTTGTGGCAATGCTTACAATCCGAAGGCTCAGCGTGATGCCATTTTTAAAGTGCACGATGAGGTAATGCCTAAGATTGGAGAGGTGATGGAGCTGCGGAGAAAAGCCCTGCAAAAGGCTTCAGAGATTGCTGAAAAGGAGGCCGATCGAGCGGCTCAACTCAGAGCGCTTGCTCAACAACTGGAACAAGCCAATAACGGCATGATGAGTTGGATGCGCGAGTGGAGTAAAAACTCTCAGAAATATATGGAGATGAAAGCCGGAGCTTCTGAACAGGTGGAATATCTGAAGAAAGAAATGGAACGGGTAACGGAAGTGAAAGAAGCCATTAACGGAGCAATTGCAGAAGCCAAAAAAGCACTTTAGGAGTACTTAGGCAGTAGCATCAGCTGGCCAAGGTTAATTTTATTGCTCCCCTCCAGTGTCAATGGATATTTCTGAGACCACATTAAAATTTGTGTTCAGTTTAAATAGGATGGCACTCGGAGATTCATTATGCCCTACCATTACCCGCACAAAAGTGTCTTCGGTGTTATTGGCCCTTTTAATTTTATACCTGTTGTTGTATGAGTTAGGGAATAAACTTCTGACTTCATAAATGCTCATGCCCGGCTTTAGCACTTTATTGTTGTAGGTAAATGAGTTGCTTCCCCCATCAATGATAATATCCATTAAAACGTCATCATAGTCAAAGCCTAGCTGAAAGCCGTTGTAATAAAGGTCGCAACCATAAGGCATCATTGGGTTATCAGAGCACCGTTTTTGGGTTGGATTACCATAGTGCTGTTTCAGGAAGGCTTCATAGTCAGTCACTTCCATAAGTTGCTTCATGGTGTGGCTGTTAAACTTAATGGACTGAAATTCTGATATGCTAATTATATCATCTTGCTGGGCATTGACACTAAAGCAGCCAATTGATAGAATTATTATTAATATTGTTTTTTTCATGTTAGCTACTCTGACTATTGCCCATAATGTGAATCAGTTAGTAGAAAGTGCCGTTTTTATTTGATTCAAGCTCACCCCTCCATAACTGTTTCCCCAGGCATTGGTTATGTAGGTAAGTATTTCGGTTACTTCAGAAGCATTCAGGTTGGTATTGCCCGGCATTGGTTGCCTATACTCAATACCATTGACAATCAGAGGCTCTTTTGCACCATTTACTATTATTCGCGCTGCCCTACCCACATCGTTGAGAAGGTAGTCGGCCCCTTTTAGAGGTGGAATCAGCTGTCCTAGTCCCTCACCGTTTTCCATATGACAGTTGGCGCAATGGGTGCTGTATAGCCTCTTCCCATTAGTGAAATATTTGATTTCAGTATCGTTGAGGCGATTCAATACTTGCTCTCCTTCAGAGGAGCCACCACCACAGGCCGTGGCAGTAGCCAGAGCGAACAGTATGGGTACAATTAGTTTACTGCTCATACTCGGCAAGCAGTTTCGGAATATCATTGATCAGTGCAGTTACTTCTTTGGGGTTGGTGCCATCATACTTACCTCTTATTCTTCTTTCCTTATCTACCAGTAAGAATGCTCCGCTATGAATAAAGCCACCCGGAGCATCTTCGTTTTCCCCCAGAGGAACCATGTATCCTTCTCCACTTCCTATCTGATAAATTTTATCCTTATCTCCCGTGAGAAAATGCCAGGTTTTATTGTCCGGAACACCTAATCGCATGGAGTAGTCCTTTAGGTAGGCTACGGTGTCGTGCTCGGGGTCTATGGTGTGCGAAAGAATAGCAAAATTGGGAGTGTCTTTGAACTGCTCATATACTCTCAGCATTTGCTGCTTCATTACAGGGCAAATGGTGGGGCAGGTACCAAAGAAAAAGTCTGCCACATATATTTTATCGGCCACCGTTGCTTCTGTAACAAGGGCACTATCCTGATCTACAAATTGAAAGTTGGGCACGGTATGGTATAGAGTATCTATTTTTCCGTTTACCTCCTTGTATTCAGGTATCCCCAGTATGGGCAATCGGCTGTTTTTTGGCGATGAACAGGCTATGGCAACCCAAGCCACAAGCCACAAGCAAACTCGTTTCCACATCTTCATTTCTTCTTTCGTTCTCGAAGTTTTTTATACCCTTTAATGCCCAACATGAGGGCCACAGTTACCAATACGAAGCCAGCTGTTCCTTTGATCCAGTCTAATTGATTTTTTAACACAATTAAGAACACCACAGAGATAAGTACTAAAGTGGCTACTTCATTGAGAATTCGTAGCTGGATGGAGTTGAGCCTGGCCACACCGTTTTGTAGCTCTTTATACAAACGGTGACAGTACAGGTGGTATCCGTAGAGAAGCAATACAAAGCAAAGCTTTATTTGCATAAAGGGCAGTTGCAGCATATCCGGATACTGAATGATCATGCTAATGCCCAGAGCCAGTGTTATGAGCGCAGAAGGCCAGGTAATGATGATCCAGAGTCTTTTGGCCATTAGGGCAAGCTGCGTGCCTAAAATGCTTTTTTCCGGCTCCGGTTTATCCAGTGCTTCTGTCTGGTATACAAAAAGGCGAACAATATAAAAAAGGCCTGCAAACCAGGTAACTATGAATATAATGTGAAGTGCCTTTATGTATAAATTGGCCATGGGCGCAATTTAGTCACTAAAACACAATTGGCCGACCGTAAATGTGCTTTTGATAGGCCTATTGACGAACTAGACTTGACTCTGGAGTAATTACTTTCTTTTCCTAAGGTATTTTTTATTCAAAAGCCATTCAATACCCAGCGATATCCAAGCAACCGGGAGAATGAATATGATAAAAATGGTATTGTTGAGCCTGAGCTTTATGCCTTAGCAAATATGGTAGATCAATGACCCAAAGATTTCATTTGGGGTGCGCTCCAATACATAAAAGGTCAGTAGAATTAAGTATAACCAGAAGGGTACTAACCGGTATTTGCATTGCCGGTTAGATAGCAGGGTCTTTTCGATGGATTGTTTCTACCCGGAGCCCCACAGAAACTTCTCCTGAATGTTCAGGTATAAAATTCTCGCCAAAAAGAATTTTATTTCCTGATTTGCGATATCCGGCCAATGTTCTGAGAGGTTCTGCACCTTTCTCACCAGTATTTTGATCGATAGTGGTCATAACGCAGCGAGCGCAAGGCTTAACCCCTCTGTAGGTCAGACGGTTAATCATGATTTCGGCCAGAGTATCTTCTTCATGTGGAGCAAGCCCTTCCAGAACAAGGTTGGGTCTGAACCTGTTCATGGGAAGTTCATAACCCAGCTTTTGGTTCAGAAGATTAAGCGATGCCTGGCCGATGATGAGTATGGGATATCCATCGGCAAAGCTCACATGATCGTCAGTAGCAGGGGCATAACGCTGATCGGCTATTCGCAGGCTGCTTTCAGGCATATACACCAACCTTGTGGCAAAACCCAATACGCTAGAAAACCATTGATTTATGGGCTCGGGTGAGGGAAGGGCCTGACACGAGTCGTCCCATACGGTTACTTCTATGGGGTCTGCAATTGGTGCTTCAAGGTCAATGCTTAGTGGCTGCAGTTTTCCGCTTCGGTCTTCAATTACCATGCTGTGGTTTTCTATTCGCGGTTGCAGAAGAGCCAGTTGCTGATGTTCCCTTTGGCTTACAAACCGTCCATTTTCATCAACCAACATCCATCGCCTGTCGTATTTTAGTCCCCTTCTTTCAACAGGGCTTGTGGTTAGTTCAATTCCTCCCAAAGATTTAATGGGGTATATGTAGATGTTTTTTACGTAGATACTTTTCATTGCCAGTATTTATATCGGCTTACACTTTTTAAGGTCAGGTTGAACCCATCCCAACCTATTTTACTCAGCATTATGTTGGGATATTCTTTCGAAAAACTGTAGGTGTTCTTTTTTTTCTTGTCTAGCTGAACATTGACTTGCCAAAGTGAATCTCCATCAACTACCTGAAACTGTGCCCGATAAACTTTGGGTTCAAAGGTTTTGGTATTCACCTGCGATTCTACAACCTGCTTTTCAAATGTAAGGCCATCCTCGAACCGAAGAGCCCTAAGCAAGTAACTCAACTGATCCTCCCAGATTAAATCAGCTCCTTCCAAAAAAGATTGACCATCTCCAAAACCATCGAAATAGCTATTGTAGTCGTACTGATAGCCTGTGGGTGAAAGAGTAAATTGCTTGAAGGTATTGCCGCACCATTCCTGGCCGGTATGAGTTATTTTGTGCAGCTGCTCCGGTTTGGCTCTTTTGTAGAACAAGCTGGTTAGGTAGTGATAGGGGTAGTTGTCTGTTTCAAAGCGGGCAAACTTGTTCACCTTCATTACGCTGAACAGGTCGGTTCTGGAGTAGTCATCTGTCTTTACATTGTATGCCTTGTTAAACTCTTCTTTTACGGTAATGTAGGTGTATTCAAAGTTTCTTGTTTTTCCGTAAACCCTTCTTTGTGCATGGTATTGAGCTACTTCGGCCTGGCCATCTTCCCAAAGGCTCTGCATGGCCCATTCATGATTAAATACCGGGCTGTTGGCATAAGGAGCCTCCATAGTTTTGTGTTTACCACAACCGAGGCATATGAGGGCTAAGAATAGCAGTCGCGTTTTCATGCTCTATGTACTTTAAGTATGTCAGCAGCCCACTCGCCCAGATCGGCTTCGGTGTCTACATCGCTCAAGGTTTGCAATTTGGCTACGCTGTAACCCAAGCGGTTCAAGTCGGCTTCGGTAGCCGCGCAAACCGAGGAAGTGCTCCATTCTTTATTTTCGAATATTTCGGATATCGGCTGATTCATTCCCAGCAGGTAATATCCACCGTCATACGAAGGGCCAATGACAACGTCATGCTGCTTCAGTTCTTCAAAAGCCCGTGCAATTAGCTCCGGGTTCAGGTCGTAGCAATCGCTACCAATTATGCATACTCTTGCGGCTCCGGCATCAAAAGCTTCTTCAAAAGCGGCTTTCATCTTCACTCCCAGATTCCCTGTTGTCTGTATGGCCTTAAGAAAATCTGCATTGGACCATACGTCCGACCGGTCTATAAACTGATCATAATAAACCACTCTTTCTACCTTTACCTGAACAGAGATATCGCGGGTTCTCTCCAGCAAACGCTTGTAAACCTCCAGAGCACAGAGGTCTCCCACGGTGGCCGCCAGGCGCGTTTTTGCTCTTCCAAGAGCCGGGTTTTTCACAAAGATGATCAGCCTTTCTTTCATTTCAGTACACCGCTTTTCCTTTTCTCAACAGCAAAGAAAAACTTTTGTTGTAGGTATGAATACTATCCGAAGGTAGTCCTGCCGAGTTAACTACGGGCAATTCGCTATTGGCCCACCCTAAAATTCCGTCTTTCATGTCGTAAACCAGACTAAACCCTGCATTGCGGAGCTGCCGGGCCACTCGGTTGCTTCTTACTCCAATGGTACAATACACCAAAACAGGATGGTTTTTGGGCAGAGAGTCCAGGAGTGATTCTTCAAAACGCAAGGCTCCCTCAATATGACTCAAAGCAAACTCTTCTTCCGTACGCGCATCGAGAATGGCGGGTGTCTGGTGGGCAATTATTTGAGTAGCCTCTTTGGCTTTGATGCGCTGCACTTTTTTTGTCATTCTCCACGTGTATATGCCACTTTCATAAAAAAGAAACCCGACCAATAGACTGACCATGGCTACAAAAATTACGATACGAATTGGCTTTGCGGATTTCACTATGGCAAATTAACCAAAGCCATTGGCAGCACCTAATGGCTTACTCATTTATGGTTAGCATAGTTGGAGCCTAACAGAGAAGAATTTCATGAACATGAAGGGTATCTTATGGGTGCTTTAGCACGAATTCATTTTCTTTGTTTACAAGCATGCGAAGAAAAAAACTCAGTACAGAAGAATTGACAGAAGGTATCAGAAAGGGCGACCGTCTGGTACTAAGCCGTGCCATTACACTGGTGGAAAGTCAGCGACCCGAGGATATGGAACAAGCTGAGGTGCTTTTGCAAACCCTTTTGCCTGCTACAGGGAGATCGTTCAGGTTGGGCATAACGGGTGTGCCAGGAGTCGGTAAAAGCACTTTTATAGAGGCTTTTGGTACGCTTTTAACAGAGAAGGGACTCAAGCTTGCTGTGCTCACTATAGACCCAAGCAGTCAGCGCTCTAAAGGCAGTATTCTGGGCGATAAGACCCGCATGGAAGAGCTTGCCCGTAACCCCAATGCCTTCATTAGACCTTCTGCTTCTGGAAGTACCTTGGGAGGAGTGAGTGGCAAAACCAGAGAGGTAATGCTATTGTGCGAGGCGGCCGGTTTCGATTTTATAATTGTGGAAACAGTGGGCGTAGGCCAGTCCGAAACGTTGGTTCATGGCATGGTCGATTTCTTTTTGTTGCTAATGCTTGCAGGAGCTGGAGATGAGCTTCAGGGTATTAAAAAAGGCATAATGGAAATGGCCGATGCTGTGGTAATTAACAAGGCCGATGGAGATAATCTGAAACCGGCAAAACGGGCCAAAGTAGAATATCAAAATGCCCTGCACCTCTTTCCGGCTAATCTTAGTGGTTGGATACCCCAGGTAAAGACCTGCTCAGCCCTGGAGAAAAGCGGCTTGGAAGAAGTTTATGAGATGCTCGACAAGTTTAAGCGTAAGGTAAAGAGCAATGGTTACTTCGACAAAAACAGGGCCGATCAACAGGTGAGTTGGTTTAAAGAAAATCTGACTGATTTATTGCGGACATCATTTTTTAAGAAGCCCGAAGTGAAACAACGCTACGAGGAGAAACTTAAAGAGGTTCAGTCGGGGAAAACTCCTGCACTGAATGCCGCCCGAGAGGTGATTAGTATTATCTAGTACCGTATATTCATTGAACTGATAAGACAAAAAAAGAGGGTGTCTCAAGAGCTCGCTTATTGCTATTCCGAGCCCTCTTTGGTAGCAAAATAGTTCGTAATAGCTGATTTTTTTGAGTCTTTTGAGACACCCCTTGGTTGTATTGTAAATCGTGGTTTAGAGGCTGTTCTATCCTTTTCTTATGCTTGAAGCACCCGAAGAGTCAGCACTTACAGAGGCTCCTCCACGGTATCGTACGCTAGAAGCACCACTGGCATGAACTTCCAGTCTTCCTGTTGCATATACATGGGCCGATCCTGCTCCGCTAACCCGTATGTCGGCATTTACCGATTCCAGATCGTAGGCCCGGTATACGGTGGCACCACTGGTTTTTATCACTTGCTCACGGGCTTCGCCTTCCAGATTAATTACGCACGCACCCGATGCTTCCAGATACAATGCTTCTACCTGCATTTCTATATTAAGAACCGAAGCACCCGATAGTTCCAGATCCAGTTTTTTGCCTTTCAATACATCTCTGGTTTTCAAAGTCACCGCTCCACTCACATTGATTCGCTCAAGCGACTTTACTGTCAAATAGGCTTTTGGAGATTGTCGCATTCTTCGGGTTTCGCGAGAGTCCTGTATTTTAATAATCAGCGTTCCGCCTCTTACTTCAGTTACTATATCATCAATGAAACGGTCTTCGGCTTCAATTTCCAGCGACTCCTGGTTTCCCACACTAATTTCTACCTCAAATGCGCTGCTTACCGAAAGGGCATTGAAGTTTTTTACTTCTCGTTTCTGGCGCGTTTGTCCCAACAGGGCCTGACCGGCTATGATAAAAACGGCCGCGATAGAAAGAGTTAGAAGTCGTTTGCTCACAAAATTATTCATTGTATTAAACTTAAAATGTGCTCTAAAGATAGCCCAATGAATTAAAGGTTGCATGCTCGCTAAAATATTCTTGTTTCGGCCCTTCTTAGGAAAAGGCTTAACTTGTTCTAACATTGCATGCAAGTCGTGAACACGACAGTGTAGCAGAACTTGTTTTTACAATTTGAGCGTAATAGCCATTATATGCAGCACATTGTTATAATCGGCAATGGCATTGCCGGTATTACTACTGCCAGGCACCTCAGAAAACTGAGCAGTGACAAGATTACCGTGATTTCTGCCGAAACCGATCATTTTTTTTCCAGAACAGCCCTTATGTACATTTTCATGGGGCACATGAAGTACGAACATACGAAACCCTATGAAGACTGGTTTTGGGAGAAGAACAAGATAGAATTGAAGAGGGCTTACGTAAAGGCCGTTGATGTGGAAAGTAACCGGTTAGCGTTCCAAGACGGGTCTACCATGACCTACGATAAACTGGTAATTGCTACAGGTTCTAAGCCCAATAAGTTTGGCTGGCCCGGGCAAGACCTTAAAGGAGTTCAGGGGCTATATAGTTATCAGGACCTTGAACTTATGGAATCTAACACCAAGGGCATTAGGCGCGCTGTAGTGGTAGGAGGAGGCCTGATTGGTATAGAAATGGCCGAAATGCTTTTGTCCAGAAACATTCCGGTAACTTTTTTGGTACGTGAAAAAAGCTTTTGGAACAATGTGTTGCCGGCAGAAGAATCGGCCATGATCAACCGACACATACACGAGCATGGAGTAGACTTACGCCTAAATACAGAGCTCGATGAAATTTTGGCTGACGACACAGGCCGAGTGAAGGCTGTACGAACCAAAGAAGGGCAACTTATAGACTGTCAGTTTGTGGGACTTACCGCAGGAGTTTCTCCCAATGTAGAGTTTCTGAAGTCTTCCGGTATTGAGCTTAATCGTGGAGTGTTGGTAGATGAATACCTGAGAACCAACGTGAACAATGTTTTTGCAGCGGGCGATTGTGCAGAATTTCGAAAACCTATTGGCGAGCGAAAGTCTATTGAACAGGTTTGGTATACCGGTAGAATGATGGGGGAGGCTCTTGGCAGAACATTGGCGGGTAAACCAACAGCCTATAAGCCGGGTCACTGGTTTAATTCGGCTAAGTTTTTCGATATAGAATATCAAACCTATGGTTGGGTTTGGCCAGAGAAAAAAGCAGATGAGTCTGAGTTTTACTGGGAACATTCTAAAGGAAAAATTTGCTTGAGATTGCGATGGAAATCGAGCAACGGGCAGTTGGTGGGAGTAAACAATTTTGGTTTTAGGCTCAGGCATCAGGCTTTTGATAAATGGTTTAGAGAAGAAAAGACGGTGCATTATGTGCTGGAACACTTGAGAGATGCCAATTTCGACCCTGAGTTTTACCGCCAGCATGAAGAAGAAATTATTGCCCGATTCAATGCCGAAAATGGCACCCAGTTGAAACTCAGAAAAAAGAGTTGGCAACGTATTTTACAATTGGTTTCATAAAAACATTCCTATGTCTGCAGCAGACCCTAGTTTATCTATAGCCAATCCGCATCCTCATAAGACCGATGCTATTCAAAAAGCAGGACTTGCTCTGGCGGGCCTGGGCTTACTTACTCTGTTTTTGGCCTGGGGCAATGTACCTCTTCCAAAAACCTTAAGTCTGGCCTTTGCTCTTGGAGGTATTATTTGCGGTACAACCCTTTACTCCTGGAGACTTTACATGAAACAGCCGGAAGGGGTTAAAAATAATGGGGTCATGTTTAAAAGCCTTACCAGCAGAGGTGTTTTGGGTTGGGTGGCCGGAGTAGTGCTTACGGCTTTCTACGTCATTATCTACTGGTATCCAGAATACCTTGGTTATAAGCCTGGTGGAGCCAACGAAGGTTTTGTGGCCTTGTTCGACCCGCTGAGCCGGTTTTTTAAAGGAAAACCCGCCAGTCAGTGGTTTTTATATGGCACCCTGTATACCGTTTCCATTTTGGCTTTGGGCATTAAGTTTTTGTTTAAATACAGGCACAATGCGTATCAGATAAAGCGCACTCTGGTAGTAATTGCCGCACAACTTTTTCTCGCTTATCTCATACCCGAAATATTGGCCGGCTTGAATTATAACGATGCCACCAACCCTCAGGGAGAATACCTGGGCTATTATGATACCGACATTAAAAACACCTGGCCGCTCGACTATGACTTCTTTTACGACTGGCACCTGGATGCCATGCGGCAAAAGGCCTATCAGCCGGTGGGTATGCTTTATCTGGTTATTGGTATAGCCATGTTTCTAGTGTTTACTCCGGTGCTTACCTACTTCTTTGGCAAGCGCTGGTACTGTTCGTGGGTTTGTGGTTGTGGGGGCTTGGCCGAAACGGCAGGAGATCCTTTTCGACATTTATCATCAAAAAAACTTAGTGCCTGGAAACTGGAACGCTGGCTTATTCATGGAGTGATGATTTTTGTTTTTGTGATGACGGCCGCAACGCTCTATGGTTACTTCTGGAATACAGGAGAGGTTTTTGGGCTGAATATTTACAACAATTTTCAAAAGCCCTATGGCTTTTTAATAGGCGCTACATTTTCAGGGGTCATAGGCGTAGGGTTTTACCCTATGCTGGGCTCAAGGGTATGGTGTCGTTTCGGCTGTCCTATGGCCGGATATATGGGCATTATTCAACGGTTCAAATCGCGCTTTAGAATTACCACCAATGGTGGCCAGTGTATTTCTTGTGGCAACTGTTCTACTTATTGCGAGCAAGGAATTGACGTGCGCTGGTATGCCCAAAGAGGGCAAAATATAGTGAGGGCCTCATGCGTTGGCTGTGGAATTTGTTCAGCTGTTTGTCCAAGGGGAGTGCTGAAATTAGAGAATGGGCCGGATGAAAAGCGCATGGATGCTCCGGCCATTATTGTGGGCAACGATAGTGTAAGCCTTAATCAGTAACCGTGTCGACTAGGGTTTTATCAATGCCTGCTCAAATTCGAAGTCGATGGTGCCATGTTTAGGGATGGTAAAACTTACCGTATAGAACTGAGCATCTCGGTTTCGCTCAAAAAAGAGCAGGCCGCTTATGTATTCGTTGGTGAGAACGGTAGTTTTTCTAACCGGTGTTTCTTCCCAATATACCCGGGTGTTTTTTATTTCCTGCAGAAAGGCTTCTCTTCGGTCTAGTGCCAATTGCCGGGTATTGCTCATTTGATTGCGCTGTATAAAACGGGCATCTGCTTCTTCTTGAGAAATTCTCGGATCGGTAGACTCTACAATGGTAGTAGCAAGGTCGGTGGCATTAATAAAAAGTTCAGAGATTCTATCGTTGACGAGTCTGGCTTCTTCACGAGCGGCTGAACGATCATATTCTAAAATTTTCAGCTCCGGATCTACTGCCTTTTGCGTGCTCAAATGGAACATATCAGGAGCATAGGCAGAAATAAGGGCATTGCTCGGATCGAATATGAGCGTGTCTGAAGAGCGATTGTCATATAGTACATCGAAAATCAACATATCACCATCGTTTCGATAGTAACTGAGCGTTATGTAATGGCCATTCAATTCTTTGGTAATGAACTTTCTACCGGCTATCCATTTGCCTTCGTTGTCGTTGGCCGAAAGCTTACTAATGGGTATAGGTGAGGCACAAGAATAGGCCAATGCAGATAAAAGGAGAAGGGTAAGTAGTTGTCTATTCATGGTTTTGACTTTGCTCATTGCCTAACAAACAAAGTGCCACTCTGGGTTTTTGTATTTTAGGTTCACTTGCTTAAGTCCGCATGGCGCATGATTCTACCCTTTGCACCATTTGTGAAAACACAAGAGGCTCTTATAAAGCCCTGTGAAGACCCCAACATGTGATGGAAGTTATATTTTACTTCCATGTGATCTTCATTAGTGTCTTTTGCATTTAAAACAAATGAAGATTAATAGGACCAATAGAAGTCAAAACGAAAAACTTACTTCGTGCAGGCTTTTGATTGGCTTACCTTTTCTGGTGGCACATTTCCAGGGGCCTGATGCCAATAGAACTTTTGTAATGTATGGGTGGAATACTTCCGGCAAAGTGGTGTGCTGCGTGACTACATTCACCAGAACTACTTTATTATTGGTACCCACAGTGTAGTGTAAAACAATTACTCCTTCTTTGTTCACTGTAGATAGGGAGTCTGGCAGCCTGACAGACTTTTTCAGATATTCATCCAGGCCCTTTTTGCCTCCTTTAAACTGAGCGAAAACAAGGTTTGGGTCGGGCGATTTAATGACAGGAGAAAGGGGTTGGTTTGATTCTGACTGACCAACTAATGGCAGGGTCAACAGCATTAAAACAAGGAATGAACCTAGCCGAAATAGTGCGTTCATCTTAATCATTAGTTTGGCTCAATAAATTTCTAATCTGCCCCAAATGTTTCTTAAGGTGAACCACATAGTCTTCCATTAAATAACCGAGGGTTCCTGGAGCTTCTTTTAGGTCGGGGCCCGAAGGTTGAAATGCGTTCGGAATAGAGAGTTTTTTCTCCCTCTTCGAGGGAGAGGTATTAAACATGAGGTTGGAAAGAAGAAGGTTAAACTGTCTCCACATAATGAGCAGGTCTTGCCATTCCTGATTTTGATAATCCTGAGCGTCTACCCATTCGTTTTGCTTATAGCCTTCAATGCTAAGGTTTTCTTCAAATTGTGCACGTACAAAACGTCCATGATTATTGGAAGCAGAGTCGATCAGATGGCCTAAAATCTCCTTGGCCGACCATTTGTCAGGTGCAGGTTTTACGGCTGTGTCTTTGTCGTCTACAAGTATAAACTCCTCGAAGGCCTGAAGAGTAATTTCGCGCAGGTTAAAGTCAGTTCTCATACCGCAATATAATGTTTGGAATGCCTCTGTCCTATGGAGCTTTTGGCCAGACAGAAATTTTTTAATTGGCCAATGTATAGCAAAACCGACCAACTGGTAAAAGTTGGTCGGATTAGACAAAGTTTTATTTGGTTTTGGTGCTTCCGGGTCTGGTGAGCCTTCCTGTAGCCGGTTAAAACTGCATTGGTACCTCTATCGCCAATACTTCGGCATACGATTTGGCCTTTACTTCAACACTTTCAGTTTCCGTAATGCCTACAGCATCTCGCGTGCTTAGCGACTCACCTGCTACCTGAAGGTCTCCGTTCAGCACAAATAAGTATACTCCGTTGCCGGCCGTCTTTATTGGATAGTGCAGAGTGGTGCCGGCATCCAGATTGGCCAGGCTAAAATAGGCGTCTTGATTTATCCGGAGAGCATCGCCCGCGTCAGGAGATACCACCGTTTGGAACCGGTTCATTCGATCTTCGGCATGGAAGGTCTTTTGTTCGTAGCGCGGTTCAATATTCTTTTCCTTAGGAAATACCCAAATCTGTAGAAAGTGTACTTCTTCCTCCCGGCTATGGTTATACTCCGAATGACTTATTCCACTTCCGGCCGACATAATCTGTACATCGCCCTGGCGGATTACTTTATGGCGCCCGGTGCTGTCTTTATGTTCCAAATCTCCAAATAGAGGAATGGACACTATTTCCATATTGTCGTGTGGATGTGTGCCAAAGCCCATGCCCGCGGCTACCTGGTCATCATTGAGCACGCGCAATGCTCCAAAATGTACCCTTTCAGGGTTATAGTAACCAGCAAAGCTAAAGGAGTGATGACTCTTTAACCAACCATGATCAGCAAAGCCACGGCTTTCAGATTTATGTACTACGGTTTTCATTATATGTCCTTTCTTGAATTTATATGTATGTACATGAAAATAACTGATTGATTTGATTTTCAGTTCAATCTTTCATCTTTCAGGTGTTTAGTGCGAAGTTACAGTAGCCAACGAGAATAGCACTGAATATTGAAACCATCATTCCTCATGTGTTTTAACCTGAGTTCGATGTACGA
>NZ_DDDQ01000003.1:0-6724 GCF_002336325.1 Roseivirga sp. UBA1976
CCGTTGAATAGATTCTAGGCCCAATGAGCTTACCCGCAACCACTAGATCGCCATAAGTGAGAACATCGGTGGTGGCCGTTTGAGGGTCTCTGGTGGTGGTTACTCCAAATGATAAGTTGGCCAGATAGGGCCAGAACTCACCTCTGTGAATGTTGACCGGGTGTCTGAAATGAGAATGAGTGTCTACAAAGCCCGGAACAATTGTTTTGCCGGACATGTCCATCACTTTTGTTTTTCGGTTGGCTTGAATGTTTTTACCGACTTGCTTAATGCGATTGTTCTCAATTAGAATATCGGTGTTTTCGAGAACTTGGTCACCATTCATGGTAATAACACGGGCATTTCTGAGTAATAATGAGCCCTCAGGAATGTCTCTTTGGGCCTTGACTATTACCCGATGCTCCGTGGGTTCATACTCTTTGGCAGCTTCTTTCTTATCTTCTTGCTCTTCTCCTTTGGTGCTGCTTGCCGATTCATTAAAAGCCGTTTCAGCCTCGAAATCCCAGGTTACATGAGCATTTCCAATAGCCCAATGTACTTTTTGAGCATCCCACGACCAGGCCGGAAACTGACCTCCAATATCGGTCAACTGTTTTGCCGGGAAAGCAGCATTTTTGGGGTTAGCCACCGAAATAGTAGGAGCTTCGCTGCCAACTTGCGGTACAGTAACCACAAACAAGTCGTTTACCACAGCGGCCAGGGCCTGATCTCCTTCAGGTGCCATTTTAATCCACGATGCTCTGGCTCCGCCACCGCCACCGGCAGGCGATTTTCCCGTTATGCGCACATGGAACTGTTCATCGGTACCATCCCAGCGAATGGACGATAGCCCTCTAAAGCCCGATAAATATATACGGTTGGAGTTTTTAACGAAGTGGGGATTTTCCCGACCATTGGTATAAGCAATAAAGTTATTGGCCGAACCGTTGGCATCTACCCATATTAGGTCGCTCGTGCCTCTAAAGGCTGTGCGTTGCAAGGCATTTCTAAAATCTCCCGATTGTCCTTTTATAGCTACAATGCGGGTTCCGTCATTGTTCCAAACCGGGTTCTGAAACACCCCATCTTCTTTATTGAGTTGAGTGAGATTTCTACCATTGGGCCTCACTTTGTAGATTTTGCCCCCATCCGGTTGCCAGGTAACAAAAGCAATCCATTCACCATTGGGAGACCAGGCCGGCTCCGCTTGAGTTTCATTCAATTCAACGAGCTTTCTGGGAGTTCCATTTGGTAAATCCATTAAATAAACCTCATTCAGTGCTGTGAAGGCCAACGTTTTGCCATCGGGTGATGGAGCTATGTCGCGTATTTGTGTTACCGTAAACTCCGGCTCGTCAGAGATAGGGTAGTCGAATTCAACCAGCGGTCCAATGTCAATACTCGATTGAACTCTGAAAGGGATTTCACGGGCTGTTTTATTCAGTATGTTGATCTTCCAGATTTTTCCACCATACGAAATCACAATGTGTTGTTGGTCTGGCGTCCAGGAAAACCCCGGCAAGACATCGCCAGTGGCTCGCGATTCCTGATCATCGTGCTGAATGGGGTAGGCCAGCCATTCTTCTTCTCCCGTTGCAATTTTGCGAAGAATGAGGCCTGTCTGGTCATCATGCCTTGTGGCATATACCAACCACTGGCCATCGGCACTGGGAGTTGGTCTAAAAGCCGATCCGTATCGAGAAGTTTCAGTAATCATCTCTCCGGTTTTCCGGTCATATCGTCCAATCTGATACTGCGGCATGGGAGCGTTGTAGGTCGAAGTGCCCTGGCGCTGCGAAAACCATACATAGCGAGGGTCAGCGCTAAAAGCACCTTCAATCATACGGAGGCTATTGGGTTCGTCTACCAAGGCAGTACCCGACCCTCCATCGACATGATATAGCCAAATTTTGTGTGCACCCCTCGATTGTTTTGAGGCAATCATGTATTTGCCGTCCGGTGTCCATTCAGGAGACTGATAGCTATTATGATTGCCTTTGGTGATTTGTTGCTTATTTTTTGAATCGAGTTCAATGGTCCATACATTTTCTCCACCTGACTCATCAGAGATATAAATAATTTTCTTGCCATCG
Organism: Roseivirga sp. UBA1976; assembly: GCF_002336325.1. Taxonomy (NCBI): domain Bacteria; kingdom Pseudomonadati; phylum Bacteroidota; class Cytophagia; order Cytophagales; family Roseivirgaceae; genus Roseivirga; species Roseivirga sp. UBA1976. The sequence continues at coordinate 2,073 of NZ_DDDQ01000003.1, forward strand.
GGGCTGAAACGCGGCTGAGTGTCAAACTGCATGCCGCTGGTCAACTGGCTCGCTGTACCACCGGCTATGGGTAAGGTATATAAGTCTCCCAGAAAATCGAACACAATAGTTTGGCCATCAGGGCTCACGTCAAGGGCCATCCATGAGCCTTCATTCAGGTCAAATTCAAAGCTTCTGCCGGGCTCGAGAGGCAGGTTCTTGTTTTTTTTCTTCTTTTCGGTTTGAGTAGTATCGCCTTCGGTATCTTGGGCATAGACTGCGATGGATAGTCCCAAAACCAGTAACGATAAGGTCAGGTTACGAAATATTCTCATAGTTAAAGACTTGTTGAATCAGGAAAGTACCGCTAATGCATTAAAGCCACCAATTAGTTTTTATAAGAGGTAGAACAATAGCCAGAGAGTGCGGCACAACTTCTGAATAGTGGAGAGCCTCTTTTGCAAAGGGTTCTTTGGCTTAGGGCTACTTACTTCAGTCGCTTGGTGTATGTGTCGATATTTTTCTACCATTTGTGTTTTCACCAATGGAGCTGATAAGGCATTCTGAAGGCAAAGCCTGCGGCTCAAGTTGTCTGTCTACTGTCATGTGATCTGACTAAGTAAATCTGTTTTGCTTTTCATTTTCTCAGCTTTTGATCAAAAACAGATCAATATTCGATAATTTGACCTCCATGAAGGCGTATAAGGTGGCTATAGTTCAGGCGTCTCCGGTCATTTTCGATTTGGAGGCCACATTACATAAGGTGGCAGAATGGGCGAACGACTGTGCCAGGCAAGGGGCACGTTTAATTTTGTTTCCTGAAGCATTTGTTTCGGCCTATCCAAGAGGTTTGAGTTTTGGCACTGTAGTGGGGAGTAGAACACCTGAAGGGCGAGAGCTTTGGCAAAGATACTGGAACTCTTCCGTTGCGGAAGGTGACCCGGCTTGTCAGCGATTGGCTAGAATTGCCAAAGAAGCTCGGGCTTATCTGGCAATTGGGGTAAATGAAAAAGACACTACTTCGGGAACTCTCTATTGTAGCATGTTCTATTTTTCGCCTGCCGGAAAATTCTTGGGTAAACACCGTAAAATTAAGCCTACCGGGCAGGAACGTGTAATATGGGGTGAGGACGATGGCTCTACACTGACGACCTTAGACACTCCGCTGGGTAAAATAGGTGGCTTAATATGTTGGGAAAACTATATGCCTTTGGCTCGAATGGCCATGTATCAAAAAGGAGTTCAGCTCTACTTGGCTCCTACGGCCGATGCTCGAGACAGTTGGCAACATACCATGCGGCACATTGCGTTGGAAGGCCGGTGTTATGTTTTAGCGGGCAATCAATATGTCATCAAAAGCAATTACCCTGAAGACTTACAGGCTACTGATGAAATGAAAAGACAACCCGATAGTTTATGCCGGGGAGGTTCGGTGATTGTGGGGCCTTTAGGTGAATTGATAGCCGGGCCACTATGGGACAAAGAAGGAATACTAACCGCTGAAATTAATTTAGGCCGAGTTACAGAAGCAAAACTAGACTTTGACCCAATTGGCCATTATCATCGACCCGATTTGTTTAACTTAAGCGTCAGAAATCAACCCGAAACAATCAAAGTTGACGAGTGATAAACGACTGTTTTCGGTTAGTTCTCACCATTCTTACCTATTCACAACCAAATGCTATGAAATACAGAGGTTTCTTTATTGTTGTTTTACTTTTTGGTTTAGGCTTTTCGGCCAAGGCACAAAGTGATTATTTCTTTCCCCCAAATGCCAGGTTCGACAAGAGTATTCCGACTCCTGAAGAGTACCTTGGATATCCTATTGGTACTTTGCACACAAGGCACGATGCCATTGTAGGCTACCTGCGTGAACTGGCCAGAAGATCACCCCGGGCTCGATTGGATACCATAGGTGAGACCTATGAGCATAGGCAGCTCGTGGTACTTACAGTGAGCAGTTCTGCCAACCTCAATAATTTAGAAAATATTAGAAGAAAGCACCTTGAACTGGTTGATCCTACCAAAACCATTACTGATTTTTCGGATCAGAAATCTATTGTAATGTTGGGTTACAACGTACATGGCAATGAGCCGAGTAGCTCAGAGGCCGCCTTGCTTACGGCCTATTACTATGTGGCCGGATTGCATGCCGAGGTACGGCAAGCTCTGGACGAAGCTGTTCTCTTAATTGACCCGGCTTTTAACCCTGATGGCAGAGACAGGCACAGCACCTGGGCCAATGCCTATCAGGGCAACCCCCTGGTTTCTGATCCTGTAGATGCTGAACATAATGAAGCTTGGCCCGGAGGCCGCACCAACCACTACTGGTACGACTTAAATAGAGACTGGCTTCCTTTGGCTCATGTAGAGAGTCAGGCACGCATAGATTTTTATCATAAATGGTACCCCAATGTGGTAACCGACTTTCATGAAATGGGCACCAACTCTACTTACTTCTTTGAGCCAACAAAACCTTTCGGTTCGGAAAACCCTGTAGTACCAAGAGATAATTATGACGGGCTGAACAACCTTTTTGCTGGGTATTTTCATGAGGCTCTTGACGAGATAGGCTCTTTGTATTTCACCAAAGAGCAGTACGATAATAGCTACCCTGGTTATGGGTCTACTTACCCCGATATACATGGCGCTCTTGGTTTGGTTTTTGAACAAGCCAGTTCTCGAGGGCACTTGCAAGACTCACGCATGGGTAAAGTGGCTTTTGCTTTTACTATTAAAAATCACCTTACCTCAAGTTTGGCTACGGTTCGTGCTTCCGTGGCAGAAAAAGCTACGCTTTTGGCTCATATGGAAAACTACTTTGACTCTGCTCAAAAAGAGGGAGAACAAGCCGGTGGAGGCTGGGTTTTTGGAGACCCTTATGATGACGGACGAAACCAGGCTTTTGTAGATCTTTTGTTGAGGCATAAAATCAAAACCATTGCCTTGAACGAAGATATTTCGCTAGGTGATAAAACATTCAAGAAGAGGAAGGCATATTATGTACCCAATGCTCAAGGGCAGTATAGAATGGTAAGGACCATGTTTGAAAAGGTAACTACTTTTTACGATAGCATTTTTTACGATGCTTCGGCCTGGACAGCCGCCTTGGCGTACAATATGCCTTATGAACAGTATAATGGAAGAAATGAACTGAGGGGAGCGGTTTTAAAACGAAGCGATTTGCAGGGAGAATATGCCAGTGTGCCCAGGGCGGAATATGCATACCTCATAGAGTGGAACGAATATTATGCTCCTAAGGCGCTAAACTACCTTTTAGACAAAGGGCTATATGTGAACTCTGCCTTTAAACCGTTCAGCATTGAAACGCATGAAGGTGTACGCGAATTTGGATACGGTACACTCATGATTCCTGTAGCAAGACAGGAAGCCAATAGCAATCTGGTGCACGCCTACATAGAGGAGGCCACTGAAATTGCGGGCGTTAAGGCCTATGCGGTATCTTCCGGTTACAGTGCATCCGGTATTGATTTAGGCAGTGGAAGTTTCGAAACTATTCAAAAGCCCCAGGTTCTTATGCTCATTGGGCCGGGAACAAGTAGTTATGAAGCCGGAGAGGTGTGGCATTTGTTGGACTCCAAGGTGGGCTTACCCATTACAAAGGTATGGAAAGATAATGTTGGACGTATTGATTGGAGCCAATACAACACGTTGGTACTGGTTTCAGGCAACTACTCTTCGCTGGGTGAAAACACTATAAATCGGATAAAGCAATGGGTAAGAGAAGGGGGGACGCTCATTACGTTGAGAAGTGCCACCAGTTGGGCAGTGGCCTCCGGTTTGGTAAACGAAAAATTTGCAGAAGGCCCAAAGAGAGAAACACCCGAACGAATGGATTATGCCACTGCCAGAGATTTTAGAGGTTCAAATGCTATTGGCGGTTCAATGTATATGGCCGATGTAGATATTACCCATCCTTTAGCTTTCGGATACACCAGCAGAGAGCTCCCGGTATATAGAAACCATAGTATTTTTATGGCTCCAAGTGCCAACCCCTTTAGCACCGTGGTGAGGTATACAGAAAACCCTCTCTTAAGTGGCTATGTGCATAAAACTAATCTTGAAAAACTAGGAGGGACAGCTTCTCTTCTGGTGAATGGTATAGGCAGAGGTAATGTTATTCTTTTTGTAGATAATCCCAATTTCCGGGGAATGTGGTATGGCACAAATAAACTGTTCCTCAACGCCATATTTCTTGGCAATTTAGTAAGTAGGCCTTAGCAAAACAGTTTATTACTGATAATGCAAAAAGAGGCTGTCTCATAAGCTTGGCGAGCGTTACCCGAAACTTGCTGCCTTTCGGTAGACAAGTTCAGAATGACGAGTTTTAGAGCTTTTGAGACAGCCTCTTTATATTTAGTTTATTTAAACTCTGTATTCAATCCGGTATCGGTAAGTTTATACTTCAGTGCCTATTTGGGCTTCTAATTTACCGGTCAATACGCTTTTTGGAACGGCTCCAATCACGTTGTCAACTACCTGGCCGTTTTTAAAGAATAAAAGAGCGGGAATAGATCTAATTCCGTATTTGATAGAAAGTTCCTGGTTAGCATCTACATCGAGTTTAGCTACAACAGCTTTATCGGCATACTCTCCTGCAATTTCCTCTACTACTGGTCCCACCATTCGGCATGGACCACACCATTCTGCCC
>NZ_DDDQ01000003.1:7044-15306 GCF_002336325.1 Roseivirga sp. UBA1976
GCCCAAAAATCAACTAAAACCGGCTTGTCCGATTTTAAAACTACTTCTTCGAAGTTCGACTCGTTAAGTTCTACTGCTTTTCCCATTTATGATTCGTTTTATTATTTGCTGTTGATACACGGATTTTACATCAAAAGTAAATAAAAAGTTCCTAACGCAAACCCGAAAATAATTAACCGGCCTTATACTGTGATGAGGCTAGCTCCTTCGCAATGTGTTTTTAAGGCTTTTATGAGCGTTTGATTCGCATCGATTTTAACCTTTCTGGAGATTAGCTCAACGCTTATATTTTCCTCTTTGTCTATGAGCTCAACCTTAAGCATCCGATCGCCCTCGTTTTGCCTGGTGAGTTCCATAATGGTTTCAATAAGCTCCTGATCAACCAGTCGGGCATTTAATTTCACATAAACACCCTTGGTGTTTTTTTCCCTCAACTCACTGAGTAGTGAGATACTCTGTGTTTGAAGCTCCCAATCGTCAGGAGTAGGGTTAATGGCCGGGTTTTCCTGAATTTCCTTTTTCTTGCGCCAATTGAGTTCAACCCTTCCGCGTATGTATAGAAACTCTCCGGGACGCAAATATGGAGCATTGCTAATGTATTTTTCGCCCATAAGAAACAGCTCCGTAGAACCATTATAGTCTTCTATACTCACCACTCCAAAGGGTTTCCCATTCTTGGTCTGGCCATTTCTTACAGAGTTTACAATGCCACCGATGGCAATGTCCTGATTGGGGTATTTATTAATGTCAGATATGGGTTTACAAAACGAATCTAGCTCAATTTCGAACTGATCTAGTGGGTGCCCTGATACATAGAAGCCTATTACTTCCTTCTCCAGTTTGAGCTTTTGCATTTGGGAGAAAGGCTCAATTTCCGGAACCCGGGGTAGAGGAGTGGCTACTGCACTTTCGCCTCCAAAGAGCGACACTTGGGCCGCGTTTTTTTCGGCCTGCATGGCGTTGGCGTAGCGTATTACCTTTTCTATTAGCGATTGCTCACCATCAGGAGCTTCCAGATATTGTCGTCTGTGGTATTCTTCAAAACAGTCAAAGCCTCCGGCCTGGGCCAAGGCTTCAAAGTTCTTTTTATTAACAGCGCGCAGGTTTACTCGTTCGGCAAAGTCGAAAATGTTTTTGTAAGGGCCATTTTCTTTGCGCTCCTGAACAATCGACTCAATGGCGGCCTCACCAACTCCCTTAATGGCACCCATTCCAAAACGAATTTCACCCTTAGCATTTACAGTGAATTTGTAATTCGATTCATTGACATCTGGCCCAAGTACGGGCACTCCCATGCGCTGGCACTCTTCCATAAAGAAGGTTACCTGCTTGATGTCGTTCATGTTGTTGCTGAGTACTGAGGCCATGTATTCAGCAGGGTAATGAGCCTTTAAATAAGCTGTTTGAAAAGCCACATAGGCATAACAGGTGGAGTGCGATTTGTTGAAGGCATAGGAGGCAAAAGCTTCCCAGTCTCTCCATATTTTCTCCAGCTTATCTTCCGGATGACCCTTGGCTTTGGCTTGTTCTACAAACTTGGGCTTCATTTTGTCAAGAACCGCCCTTTGTTTTTTACCCATGGCCTTTCGTAAAACATCGGCCTCACCCTTGGTAAATCCTGCAAGTTTTTGCGAAAGCAACATAACCTGCTCTTGGTAAACTGTAATACCATAGGTCTCTGCCAGGTATTCTTCCATATCTGGCAGGTCATAAGTTATGGGTTCATCGCCATGCTTTCTACGGATAAATGAGGGGATGTACTCCAACGGGCCGGGTCTGTAGAGTGCGTTCATGGCTATGAGGTCTGCAAACTCGGTAGGTTTGAGTTCCTTCATATACTTTTGCATTCCGGCCGATTCGTACTGGAATATGCCTACTGTTTCTCCTCGCTGAAAGAGTTCATACGTTTTTTTGTCGTCTAACGGAAATTCGTCAGGCACCAAATCTACGCCATGCCTTTCTTTTACGTTTTTAACAGCGTCTTTGATCAGGGTTAGGGTTTTAAGCCCCAAAAAGTCCATTTTTAGCAGCCCGGCACTTTCCACCACGGAGTTATCGAACTGGGTACACCACATGTCAGAGTCTTTGGCCGTTGCCACCGGGGCAAACTTGGTGATGTCGTCTGGTGTAATGATTACACCGCAGGCATGAATACCGGTGTTTCTTACAGAACCTTCAATAACTAAAGCCTGATTGACGGTTCTGGCCTCCAGATTATTGCCTTGAGCTACTTTTTTAAGTTCCTGAGCCAACAGAATTTGCTCCGACCTTAGCTTTTCTTTGAGTTCTCGCTCGCTAAGACTAAACAGTTTCTGAAGTTTTATATCGGGTACGAGTTTGGCAATGCGGTCGGCATCAGGCAGCGGAAGTTCCAAAACTCTGGCGGTATCTCTAATGGAAGATTTGGCAGCCATGGTACCATAAGTAATTATTTGGGCTACCTGGTTTTTACCATACTTGTCTATAACGTAATCTATTACCCGTTGGCGTCCTTCATCGTCAAAGTCAATGTCAATATCGGGCAGTGAAACCCTGTCGGGGTTTAGAAAACGCTCAAAAAGGAGGTCATACTTAATAGGGTCTACGTTGGTAATGCCAATACAATAGGCTACGGCCGAACCTGCAGCCGAACCCCGCCCGGGGCCAACAGAAACGCCCAGTTCTTTGGCTTTATTGGTAAAGTCTTGAACAATAAGGAAGTAACCCGGATATCCCGTTCTTTCGATGGTGGCTAGTTCGAAGTCGAGACGCTCCTTGATCTCCTCGGTAATTTCTCCATAGCGTTTTTTTGCACCTTCATAGGTGAGGTGCCTTAGGTAAGCATTTTCACCACGCTTTCCTCCGTCTACGGCATCCTCTTCATGTTGAAATTCTGCCGGGATTTCGAATTTGGGAAGAAGCACGTCTCGGGCGAGTTCGTACGCTTCAACCTTTTCTACAATCTCATTGGTATTGGCTATGGCTTCGGGTATATCCGAAAAGAGCTTCTTCATCTCCTCGGGAGACTTTATGTAGAACTCATCGTTGGGGAAGCCATACCTGAATTCTCTACCGCGTTTGCCAATGTATTTTTTGGGTTTGTTTACAGACTCAGCATCTTTTACACAGAGCAAGACATCGTGGGCAGAAGCCTGGTCTTTTACGGTATAGTAAGTATTATTGGCAGCGACATATTTCACCTGATGCTTCGCACATAGCTCCAGAAGAATTTGGTTTACGTGATCTTCTTCAGGAATACCGTGGCGATTTATCTCGGCATAAAAATCTTCTCCAAAATGATCTTTCCACCATACAAAAGCCTCTTCGGCTTGAGTCTCACCCACATTCAGGATTTTGTATGGTACTTCACCCCAAAGTCCACCGGTGAGAACAATGAGGTCGTCTTTGTATTGGAGTAAATCGTTTTTGTCAATCCTTGGAACATAATAGAAACCTTCAGTAAAAGCTATAGAAGATAGTTTTACCAGATTGTGATAGCCATTTCGGTTTTTAGCCAGTACAACGGTTTGAAAGCCATTGTCCTGAACGCTTTTGTTGGAACGGTCGGCACAGATGTTGAACTCGCAACCAACTATGGGTTTGATTTCTGCGGCCAATGCCGCACTAACAAATTGAAAGGCTCCCATCATATTGCCATGATCGGTAAGGGCTACGGCTGGCATGCCCATTTCCTTTACTGCATTGACCAGGCTGTGAATGTCTGATACGGCCTGGAGAATAGAGAACTGTGAGTGCACATGGAGGTGAGAAAAGGGGACCTCTTTAAGTTCATTCAGGCCTTCTTTATCTACTTTGAGCCGCCCGGAATCAAGACTTTCCAGTTCTTCTTTTTTGGCAAAGTTGGCTTCGTCTAGCTGAGGAGCTTCGTAGATAATTTCATGTAGTTTAATTCCCTGTGCAGGAGGCACTACTCCCTCTTTGAGCAAGCCAAAGAAGCAGCGGGCAGTAGCATCCACATCATATGCAGCATCGTGTGCATCGTCAAACCCTTTGCCAAAGAGCTTCTGATGCAGTTCGGTAAGGGTAGGCCACTTGTATTGGCCACCACGACCTCCGGGAATTGCGCAAAAATCGGTAGAGACTAGTTTGGTGTCCAGAGGCTCCAGAGGCTCCAGGGCATTAGTTAAACCGGCTCTCAGAAATTCAGAACCTACTATGTTATAGTCGAACTCTATGTTGTGTCCTATACCAAAGCTGGCTTCTTTAATGTCTTCCTCGAACATGGCCAGCACTTCTTTAATGTCCAGCCCTTCTTCCAGTGCTCTTTCGGTGGTTATGCCGTGTATCTGAACGGAGTTGTAGGGTATGGTAAAGCCATCGGGTTTAATAATCAGGTTTCTATTCCTGATCAGGTTTCCACGCATGTCGTGCAATTGCCAGGCAATCTGAACCAGTCGTGGCCAGTTCTCAAAATCAGTGAGAGGAGCGTTATAGTTTTGAGGTAAACCGGTGGTTTCGGTATCAAATATCAGATACATAGAGACTTAGTTCGATGGGTTGTTTATACACTGAAACTAAAGATCTAAAGTAAGGAAAAGAGAAGTTGCTGTAAAAGGGTTTGAAACATTTACTCACTTTTTACAGCAACTGTACGGTCTAAGGCAACTTAACGAAGTGTAGCGATTGCTAAGACAGGATTATTAGACTGCTCATATGCATCAATGATTTCTTTGAGTTTAGCATTATTAATTCGATCAGAACCTTCCATCTGAAGTACTGTTTTAAATGAATCAATTAACATTTCGTCTACTATACCAATGTATCTATCTCCTTCAACAGCAGTTACTCCATTCAAAACAAATGGTGTGTCGTTGAGGCTATTATTTAACAGTTGATAGGTAGTGATACTTCCTTTTCCCCGATCGTAAAAAAGAGATAATGCTTTACCTTTGTACATAAAAGAATAGCCTAAATATTCTGAAGTGGCAAATGGCTTTAGTTTGAGTATTGGAAAGCCAGCGTTCGATAAATCATAATAGGGGTTGAATAGTGCCTCTTCATCCATTTTATGTCTATAATCAAAGTATAACTTTTCTTCAATTGCATCACCGTTTATAGTGTAAACAGTATCAGTATAGTTGGATATTAAATAGAATCGGTTGTTTTCAGCTATTAAAGATCTACCGGCCCCTAAAAGAGGATAATAGCCTTCTTTACCAAGCGGAAGTATGTTGTTGAGTTTGCTCCGATTGGTACTCAGGTGTAGTAATCCGGGCTTTAGTAAATTTCCATTGAATTCATTTTGTTCATCCGGAGAGTAAAACAAGTAACTACCGTCTTCGTTTACGCCATAATCTCGACAAATTATTCTTGCAGTGATTTCTTCTTTAAAGATTCCATCGAAACCATAGATGAAAATTTTGCCTGTACTTATATCAAGAATATGGACAGTCTTGCTCGCCCTGTGGATGTCAAAGAAACTTATGTTGGAGTACTCTCCGGGACCTTGTCCTTGATTTTCAATTCTCGATAAGAGCTCCCCGTTGTTTATGTTATAGATTAATATTCGAGGAGCTAACTTATCTTGTATGAAGATGTGGTTGCCAAATACTTTGATATCTTTTATCGCAGAAATTAAAATGTTTGGAGAGTTCAATACAACATAATCAATTTTTGAAGCAAAATTGCTTAGTTTAAACTCCTTTTGCCAATCATCTTCATTGACATCAATGGTTAACACATGACCATCTTGATCTGTTTTCTTATCTTGATCTAGGCTACAACTGAGGATAGTTACAATAAGTAAACAGAATTTATAATACCGCATCAATGTTCTACCTAAATCTGACATTCAAAAAAGAGCCTGTTGTTCTTCCCGAATAGCACATATCACTGTCACTTTGAGAGTTCAAGTAGCATGCGTTATTGGGGCTTGATGAGGCACAGCACATATAGTACTTGTATGTTGTACCTGAAGATATACCCCCACTAATGCTTATTTCTATGCCGTCCGTAGTTGAATCTGGCATTTCCACTCTTGCTGTAGCACTGCCACATAGCCAGCCATCTCCGCAATCTGTCTGCCCTTTTGACGCTATACAAAAAACAACTAGTGAAATTGTTAATGTGTATTTAATTAAATTTCTCATGTTCATGGTTTTTTTATTAAAATAGAATTATTGCATCGTTACTTCAGAGCAGCCGACAGACTGAGCATTACAGGCGTTCGAAGCTACACTTTCAACACAACATTTTTTACTTATAAATATGGGGACTGGAACTGAAGGTATTCCCATGGAGGGGAATATCCATGTGATCTCCCATACAGTACCTTCAGTTGAACCACAAACAAACCCTGTTGGTGCAGTGCATGGAACTTCTTGGCTGCGTGCAGTGGACTCACCTTGAAAGAATAGGAAAAGGCTTACTAACAAAGGCCAAATTAATGTGTTTACCGTTTTTCTTTTCATAAAAAAATGAATTAAGTTAATTATATGATTTGCGCAATTATATTATATTTTTTTATAAAAAAAAAGTATATCGTATATTCATGATATGTTTATTTTTTTGAATATATATTAAGTAATAGATTCATTCTTTTTTATTGTAATTTTATGAATTTTCTTTTGGTTGAATTCATTTAAAATAGAGTTTTTATGTTTTCAATCCGCATATTCAATTGGCGTTTTGTATCCTAATGCTTGATGTGGCCTTTTTTTGGTTGTAGTCTATCATCCATTCGTTTATTGTCTTTCTTGCTTGTTTTAAGTCCAAGAATACATAGGTATTGAGTGCCTCTTTTCTTAAGTTGCTGTTAAGGCGTTTAATAAATGCATTCTGTGTTGGCTTTTGCGGTTGGATGAACAGAAGCTTTACTTTGCTTTTGGTGCACCACTGGCCCAGTTTGTTGCTGATAAACTCTGGCTCGTTATCTACCCTGATTGCTTTTGGCGGCCCCGATCTTCGGCAATCCATTCCAATGCCCAGGCCGCTCTTGCCGATGGCAGGGAAGTGTCGACCTGGACAGAGAGCAGTTCCCTGTTGTAGTCGTCCATAATGTTGAGCAGCCTGTACTTCCTTCCGTTCCAAAGGCTATCCTGCATAGAGTCCATGCTCCAAACCTGATTGACACTCTCTGGTTGGGTCAATGGTTGTTTTACCCTTGTTGGCAGGCGTTTCTTTACTCTTCTACGGATGTTGAGCTTCATAGAGGTATAAACCCTATACACCCGTTTGTGATTCCATGGGTAGCCTGCTTTGTGTAGCCTGTGGTAACACTTCCAAAAGCCTATGGAGGGGTGCTTGTCCGTAAGGACAGAAAGCTCATCCATGATAAGCTTATCAGCTCGCTTTTTTTCTTCTAATAGGCAAAACTTGACCTTGGGAGCCTGATGACTTTGCAGGCCTGACGTTGGCTCAACTGATGGGCCTGTTGCGTATATCCAATCATTTCCTTCTTCTTATCAGGTCCTATAGCTTTTTTATGCTGCATCTTTTAGTGAATCATGTATCAGGGAAAGATCAGCAAACATCTTCTTAAGTTTTCTGCTTCTAGATCTTTGAGCCTCTTGAGTTGGTTAACATCCATTCCTGAGTATTTGCTCTTCCAGTTTGAAATATTGGGATATTTATGCCGTGTTCACGACATATGTCAGATACCTTTAATCCCTGTTCTTCTTTTGCTATTATGCCTATGATCTGGCTCTCTGTAAATTTTAACTCTTTCATTTTGACAGTTTAACGGTACTAATTTGTCCATTTTTAAACTGTCCGATTTTTAGGGAAGCTTACACTGTTTTAGAAGCTCTGAATTCGAATCCTTTAAATCAGTTGAGAAGGTTCAAATAGAACTGGTATGCCCTTACTGAATAGAATTTTTGTGGACTGTTTTCGATGTACTCGACAAAGGATAGGATGTTGGTATCAGAGAATTCAAGCTCTGGGAATCTCTCATTTATTTTCTTGTACCAATTCTCGTGAAGAACTTTTGTAATTGGGTTTTCAAATAGATTCATATTTTGAGTTCCACACTATGAAGGCTAACGTTATGTATCAGTCATAAATATGACTTTTATTTTTCTATAATATAAGATTTATGACTTATAGCCACCAAATACAGCTGCTATAAGTCAATAGCATCATCTTTTAGGTTTAATATATCGAGCGGTGATATCACTTGATCTATTCCATTATTTGAAATGTGTGTATACGTTTCTGTCGTCCGGCTAGAGCTGTGTCGCAGGGCTCTTGTATATATCGTAAATTAACCTGAGTTGGATGTACGAAAAGAGTGTCATACCGGAAAAACAGGCCTTAAACTCT
>NZ_DDDQ01000128.1:0-5586 GCF_002336325.1 Roseivirga sp. UBA1976
CGGTCTCTCAACAGAGCCTAAATGAGATTGCGGATATTTTCCTTTGCGTATGTGAAGTTTTCAGAAGAAAATTCCGCAATGACGTCCTAAGGGGGTATTTTACTACTTCTTTACATCGAACCCAGGTTAAAGTAGGGCAATTATGAAACGGGAGAAAATGGTAAAGCGGCTCAAGAAACAAAAGGAGCCCTGGGATATAGTAGTAATTGGCGGTGGAGCTACCGGCTTGGGTGTGGCGGTAGATGCGGCTTCTCGTGGGTATAAAACCCTACTACTGGAACAGCACGACTTCGCCAAGGGTACATCGAGCCGAAGTACAAAGTTGGTGCATGGAGGGGTTCGGTATTTGCAACAAGGTGATATTTCGTTGGTGCTTGAAGCCCTGAAAGAACGAGGACTCATGATCAAAAACGCTCCCCATCTAGTCAAAAATCAGGCGTTTGTTATTCCCAACTATGAGTGGTGGGACGGCCCCTTCTATCAGGTAGGTTTGAAGGTTTACGACCTGATGTCCGGTAAATTAGGCATTGGTTCTTCAAAAAAGCTTTCTAAAGAAGAAACTATAAAATACATACCCACTATTGGGCAGCATGGCCTCAAGGGAGGTGTGGTCTATTACGATGGTCAGTTCGATGATGCCCGAATGGCTCTTTCCCTAGCCAAAACAGCCCGTCAGTTCAATGGTGTAGTACTCAATTACTTTCCCGTGATAGACCTTATTAAAAATGAAGAAGGGATAATTTGTGGTGTAAAAGCCAAAGATCAGGAAACGGGTAAAGTTCACGCCATAAAGGCCCGGGCAGTTATTAATGCTACAGGTGTTTTTGCCGATAAGGTGAAAAAAATGGATGAGCCTGAAGTGAAAGACATGATTCAGCCCAGCCAGGGTATTCATTTGGTGGTGAGTAAGGAATTTTTGCCCGATAAGTATGCCATTATGGTGCCACAAACCAAAGATGGGCGGGTAATGTTTGCCGTGCCCTGGCACGATAAGGTGGTGTTGGGAACTACCGATACCATGCGCGAAAAGCCTGAGTTGGAGCCTAAGGCTCTGGATAGTGAAATAGACTTTATTTTGGAAACCGCAGGGCAGTATTTGTTAAAACAGCCTACCCGTGCCGATGTGTTGAGCGTGTTTTCCGGCCTGCGCCCACTCGCCAAACCCGAAGGGGAGGGCAAGTCGACCAAAGAGATTTCGAGGCATCACAAAGTCATGATTTCGCAGTCGGGGCTTATTACGATTATTGGGGGCAAGTGGACCACCTACAGGAAAATGGCCGAAGACACCGTAGACAATGCCATACTTATTGGAGCCCTGCCCGAGCGTAAATGTATAACCTATAACCTGCCTGTCTATGGTTACGATAAGAACCTGGATATAACCTCAGATCCTCTGGCTGTTTATGGCATAGAAAAATATTCGCTTTTAGAGATGGAGGAAGAAGACCCGACCCTGGCCGAAGTACTCAGTGAAGACTTGCCCCTGAGAAAATCGCAGGTGGTGTGGGCAGTGCGCAACGAAATGGCCAGAACACTGGAAGATATGCTGGCAAGACGAGTGAGAGGACTTTTTCTAAATGCCAAAGAGAGCTTAAGAGTGGCTCCTCAGGTAGCTGCTATTATGGCTGCCGAACTGGGGAAAGACGATGAATGGATTGATGATCAGTTGGAAGAGTTTTCGGAGGTTGCCCGCAACTATATGATCATGAGCTAATGGTTCATTATATAGCAATGCTTCAATGAATCTCTACCAAATTGCGCATATCAGTAGTGCCCAGTCGTTTCACAACAATTTCTCCATCTTTAAACTCTAAGAGAACGATGGCCGAAATTTTATCCGATTGACCCTTCCACTTCAGGTTTTCATTCACATTAGCTTCCAGGTTCATTTTTTTAAGCTTCATATTGGTGTCGTTTCTAACACTCATTAGGCACGACCCACCCTTGCGATCTACGAGAATTTGCAAGCCCACAAAACCTTCTGCTTTTTTAAGCATTTTATCGTCCCAACCGGAGGTAATCACCGATTTGAGTTTTTCATTGTCTATTTCAGCAATTATTCTGGTTTCTTCATACTTAAACTCGTCCAGGTAGCAGTTTTCAAACCGCTCAGGATATACATACTGACCATAAAGTCCGGGAAGGCATAAAAATGTAAATAGCATGCCGTAAAAAGCTGATCGTCTCATAAAATAAAGTTCGGAAGTTTCCGGCTTATGGCAAAACCACTTTCCAAATACCAAAAATTACAATCGGTTTTGTCCCCGAAGACGGGCACGCTTCGCTCATCAAATGAAGATTTGTCCGGACGTAAGAAAAAAAATCATAACCCAATAAAATTTTTACAAAGGGGATTTTGGAGGTTGATGCCTATTGAAAAACTGTATTTGTGTAATCTGAATGACGATTTAGTAGCCAGTTAAGAAGAATTTTATTTGGTGTAGTAAATCGTTTGCAAAGAAAAATTTTGAAAAAAAGTGAAAATCCCTTGAACCATTTACTGGTTATGTGCGTCTATCAGGAAGTTGGAAACTTTGGGTAACCTTAAAGTTTCCCTAGTATCAAACCATGGAAGTAAGAGATAAGATTGTAGAAAAGGCCGGAGAACGCATGTTAATGTACGGTATTCGTACGGTAACAATGGACGATATCTCCAGAGATCTCGGCATTTCGAAAAAGACCATTTACCAATATTTTAAGGATAAGAAAGACCTGGTAAATACCATAACAGCCCTGCATCTGGATATTGAGAAGTCTCGGTTCGAATCTACCGAATTAAGAAGCGAGAACAGTGTGCATGAACTTATACTTATTTCTCAATGCCTGCGCGAGTCTATCAAAGACATGCGTATGAACGTGCTCAACGACCTGCAGAAGTTTTATCCGGAAGCCTGGAAAATGTTTGAAAACTTTAAACGCAATACCATGCTTTGTTCCATTACCCGGGTAATTATAAAAGGTCAGGAAGAGGGGTATTTCAGGAAAGAGATAGACCCACACCTAATTTCTATAATGCGCATGGAGCAGGTGCACACATTTATTATTAACCAGAATCTTTATCCAAAAGAGAAATACACCCTTGCAGAGGTGCAAATGCAGTTGTTCGATCATTTCGTGCACGGCCTGTTCACCCCTGCAGGTTATCAACTTTTTAACCAGTACACAACAGCAAAACTCAAATCAAATGAAACGCTCAGTTAAGAGAGTAAGCGCCTTACTACTGATGCTTCTTACGGCAGTTTCCGTAAGCGCTCAGGAATCATTTTCTCTTGAAGAGGCCATTCAATATGCGCTGCAAAACAATGAGAATTTGAAAATTGCGATGGTAAATACCAGCGATGCGGAGGCCCAGGTGGGTGAAACACGTGCCGATGGTCTGCCACAAATCAATGCCAATTTTGGCTATACGAACAATACGCAAATTCCGGTAAACATTGTACCGGCCAATGTGTTCGATCCCAATGCTCCTGAAGGTGCCACTGCAGCCATTCGCTTTGGTGTTCAACACCAGGGGCAGTTTGGAGTAAATGCCTCTCAGATGATCTGGGATGGCTCCTTTTTTATCGGCCTCAAAGCCGCCAAAACCCTTCGCGAGAAGGTTGTGGTAGACGAACTCATGGTTCGGGAAGATGTAATTGAGCAGGTTACAAAAGCCTATTATCTGGTGCTGGTCAATCAGGTGCGAACCAACCTGATTGAAGCCAATATTGCCACGCTCGATTCTACCCTGAGAGAAACCAGAGCTTTGTATGAAAATGGGTTTGCTGAGAAAATTGATGTGAGCAGAATTCAGGTACAGCTCAATAACCTGAAGGCCGAACGCAGTGGAGTAGACCAGGCCATAGTGGCAAGCAAAAATCTACTCAAGTTTGCCATGGGAATGCCGGTAGAAACTCCAATTACACTATCGGAAGAGCTCGATAATTTTGACTTTGAGTATTCGGCTTCTGAGGTAGATGCTTTCTCGGTAGGCGATCGGCTGGAACTACAGCAAGTAGAGTTTCTGAAGCGTTTGGCAGAGCTGGACATTAAGAATACCTATTCTCAATACATTCCTAAAGTGAGTTTTACAGCCGCCTGGGGAAGAAATACCGGAAACGATCAGTTTGGCAACCTTTGGAACGAAAACCGACAATGGTTTACCAACTCCAATATTGGACTCAATATTAGTATTCCGGTGTTTGACGGACTCAGAAAGAAGTATACGGTGGAGCGCAAGAAGTATCAGCTAGAAACGCTCAACTACCAGCAGTCGCTGCTATCCAATAGTCTTAGACAGCAACTTATAAACTCAAAAATGGCTCTCGATGTAAACCTCGAAAGGCTGGCGGTTCAGGAAGATAATCTGGAACTAGCCCAGGAGGTAGTGGAAGTTACACGTGCAAAATATACTGCAGGTGTTGGTTCTAACCTTGAGCTCATAGATGCAGAACAATCTTACAAAGTGGCCGAGGTCAACTACCTCACCGCCTTATATGACGCCATTGTGGCAAAAATTGATTTAGACAAAGCCCTGGGCAAACTCAACTAACAACAACCAAGAAAAAATTAAGCAATGAAATCGTTAAGAATCTCTACACTTTTTATCATGGCCGCTGTATTAGTAGCGAGCTGTGGGCAGGGTGAAGGCACACTTGAAGATAAAAAAGAACGCCTCAATGCTGCCAAAGAAGAAATTAAGGCCTTACAAAATGAAGTAGCTACACTGGAAAAGGAGATAGCTGCTCAAGACCCTGAGTTTGGTAAGGTAAAAGAAAACGCTACCCTTATTACTACTGTGGTAGCAAACAAAGAAGACTTCAGTCATAAAATTGAAGTTAGAGGCAATGTGCAGTCAAGAACCAATGTGTTCATTAGTGCCGAAACCATGGGACAGCTTACCGCTGTAAATGTGGTTGAAGGACAGTATGTAAACAAAGGCCAGGTTTTGGCAACCATCGATTCTGAAACTCTTGAGAAGAACATTGAGGAGGTAAAGAATCAGTTGGAGTTTGCGACCACCGTTTTCGAAAAAAGAGACCGCTTGTGGAAGCAAAATATTGGTACCGAAATAGACTATTTGCAGGCCAAGAACAACAAAGAGTCGTTGGAGAAGTCTTTGGCTACTTTACAAACTCAGTTGGAAAAGACCAAAATTAAAGCACCGTTTTCAGGCACTATAGAGCAAGTTCCGGCCAGTGCAGGTCAGGTGGTGCAACCGGGCACTCCCATTGCTTTTTTGGTAAGCAACCAGAACATGTACATTACGGCTGAAGTATCTGAGGCCTACATTGGAAAGTTTAAGAGAGGAGATAAGGTCAAAGTAAGCCTTCCGGCTTTAGGAGCAGAGTTCGAAAGCACCATAAGCACAGTAGGTAGTGTAATCAACCAGGCCAGCAGAACTTTTACCGTAGAAGTAAAACTGCCTAACGTGGCCGAATACCTAAAAACTAACCTTGTAGCCATTGTTCAACTCACAGACTATCAAGTAGACGAAGCTGTGGTTATTCCTTCCAGAATTATACAAGAAGACTTTGAAGGCAACTTTGTATACAAAGTCAATGGAAAGAAGGCCGAGAAAATTCATGTGACCTTAGGCAAAACCTA
>NZ_DDDQ01000153.1:0-272 GCF_002336325.1 Roseivirga sp. UBA1976
AATCGGCCGAAGACGGCCTTAAAGCAGTGAATACTTTTCTTTCGAGAGAAGAAACCTATGCCGACATCTCCCCTGTTCGTCTCAATTCAAATGGAGTTACGGCCTTCATCTCTATTATGAGAGGTTGCGACAACATGTGTTCATTTTGCGTAGTTCCCTTCACCCGCGGAAGAGAAAGAAGTCGCGATCCTCATTCTATTGTGCAAGAAGCACAAGACCTCTTCAACCAAGGCTATCGCGAAGTAACTCTTTTGGGGCAAAATGTAGATAGC
>NZ_DDDQ01000153.1:571-9039 GCF_002336325.1 Roseivirga sp. UBA1976
TGGGGCAAAATGTAGATAGCTACAAATGGTCGCCCAATGAAAACAACAAAGCCTGGTTAGAAAAGAAAGAGAAAAAAGGTGAGAAAGTAGAGGTTATTAACTTTGCCAACCTTTTGGAAATGGTAGCCAAGGTTTCTCCCGACCTGAGGGTTCGATTCTCAACCTCTCACCCCAAAGACATAACAGACGAAGTTCTCTACACCATGAAAAAGTACGAGAACATCTGTAAATATATTCACCTGCCCGCTCAAAGCGGCAATACAAGAGTTCTGGAACTGATGAACCGAACTTACACACGAGAGTGGTACATCAATCGGGTGGATGCTATTCGAAGCATATTGGGGCAGGAATGTGGTATTTCATCCGATATGATTGCCGGGTTCTGCTCAGAAACTGAAGAAGAACATCAGGACACACTTTCGCTAATGGACTACGTGAAGTACGACTTCTCCTATATGTTCTTTTACTCAGAGCGGCCGGGCACTCTAGCCGCTAAAAAATATGCAGACGATATTCCGCTGGAAACTAAAAAAAGAAGGCTTCAGGAAATTATTGCCAAACAACAAGAGCACTCTTTGGAACGTAACCAATTGGATTTGGGCAAAGTACACAAAGTGTTGATCGAGGGAACTTCGAAGCGTTCTGAAGAGCAATTGCAAGGAAGAAACACCGCCAACAAAGTGGTAATCTTTCCTAAAGGAAACCACAAAAAAGGCGAATACGTGAACGTATTGGTGAACGACTGTACTGCTGCAACACTCTTTGGTGAAGTAGTAGCCTAAACACAACTAACATTGAGTAGCAACGAATACTTGAGTATAAAACAACGGTTTGGAATAATAGGTAACAGCCCCAAGCTCAACCATGCCATACAGGTGGCAGCACAGGTGGCACCTACCGACATGACCGTGCTCATTACTGGCGAAAGTGGTAGTGGTAAAGAATCCTTCTCCAAAATCATACATCAGCTCAGTGCCCGAAAACACGGAAAATTTATTGCCATAAACTGCGGAGCAATTCCGGAAGGCACCATAGACTCTGAACTCTTTGGCCATGAAAAAGGCTCTTTTACGGGAGCCTACGAATCGAGAAAAGGCTATTTTGAGGTAACCAATGGAGGAACCATTTTCCTCGATGAAATTGGCGAAATGCCTTTGCAAACCCAGGCAAGGCTTTTACGGGTGCTGGAAAACGGAGAGTTTATTAAGGTAGGGTCTTCCAAAACTCAAAAAACCGATGTGCGTGTGGTGGCTGCAACCAACGTGAATCTGTTAGAGGCTGTTGAAAAAGGAAAATTCAGAGAAGACCTCTACTATCGCCTAAGCACAGTACCCATTTACGTTCCGCCTTTGCGAGAAAGAGGCAACGATGTAGACCTGCTGTTTAGAAAATTTGCTTCAGATTTTGCAGAAAAATACCGGGTAGAAAGCATAAAGCTTACTGAAGATGCCAAGCAGGTATTACTAAGGTATCGCTTTCCCGGAAACATTCGTCAGCTCAAGAATCTGGTTGAACAAATGTCGGCTTTAGAAATGGACCGAATCATTTCGGCCGAAACATTGCTCAAATACATTCCCCAGCAAGGCTCTAGTCTTCCAGCCATTTACAAGGGAGGTTTTTCAGAAAAATCGGAAAATCTCAATGAGAGAGACCTGCTGTATAAAGTGCTGTTCGATATGAAAAAAGACATGAACGACCTGAAAAAGCTCGTTCATGACCTGATTGAAAACGGACATGTAGACACGAGTGTAATTAAAGAAAATCCCAATCTTTTTGGCAACCTGGAAAACACTCCCTCACTGCCTCAGGAAGTTGCCCAAAAGGACTTCAGTGAACCGATCTTCATTAAGTCTACCGACAATGACGATGACACCTATGACTATGAAAACGTACACGACATTACCCATGAAGAGGACGAATCGTTGAGCATTGAGGAAAAAGAAAAGGAACTGATTATTAAGGCTTTAAGAAAAAATAACAATAAGCGAAAATACGCGGCACAAGATTTGGGCATTTCTGAGCGTACTCTCTACCGAAAGATTAAGCAATATGAAATTGACTAAGTGGCTTCTCCTGCCCCTATGCCTGTTGTTTATAGGTTGCGGCATATACTCCTTCGATGGTGCCTCTATTGATTATAGCACTACCAAAACCGTAAGCATAGCCAACTTTATTAACGAAGTAGGACAAGGCCCTCCCAACATGGCGCAAACCTTTACAGAAGGTCTCAAAGACTACTTTCAGCGCAGAACCAAACTCGAAGTAGTCAATAACCAGGGCGACCTGCAGTTCGAAGGCAGTATTTCTGACTATCGGGTGGCTCCTCAGGCCATAAGCTCTTCCGGTAGTAATACGAGGGCCGATGGTACCGGCCTCATGCGATTGTCTATAGGTGTACAGGTAGTTTTCAACAACACCAAGAAAGAAGAAGAAAGCTTTCAGCGTCTCTTTACTTTTTATGCCGATTATGATCCGGCCTCTACTACCCTGAATGCTGTTGAAGATGACTTAGTTGAAGAAATATTTGAAGCTTTATATTTCGACATTTTCCAAGCCTCGGTTGCCCAATGGTAAATTTCCTTCTATTTTCGTCATTCAACTGCGTGTAAAGTGGATCGAGAGCGCTTCAATACCTTGCTAAAAGACCCCTCAAAGGTCACCAATGCCGACATTAAAGCACTGAATGAATACCGGAAGAAGTACCCGTATTTTCAGAGTCTATATGTGGTAGTGGCCAAAGCACTCAGAGACAGGCAACACCCTAAAACCGAAGCTTTCATAAAAAAGGCTGCCATCTACTCTGCCAACAGAGCCCATTTAAAAGAAATTATTGAAGGCGACTATACTTTTAAAGAAAAAGAGGTAGTCGAACAAGGAACCGCTGCCCAAACCATGCATGCTGCGCCCTCAGCTTCTACTCCTGCAAAAGCGGAGAGCCATTCCACCGGCAAAGAACAAAAGGCAGCACCAGCTCCTGTGCCTGAAACCACAAAGAAGCAGCCCTCTCCTGTTGTGGCTCCCGAAACCATTGAGCGAGACATTAAAGAAATAGAGGAAGCCAAAAGGCGCATTGAAGCCTTGCTTTCGGGCCGCCCCATCGATGAAGAAAATGGCGCCACTGAGAAAACACCCAAACAATCGAAAAGCAAACGAAAAAACCAGATTGAGCTAATCGAAAAGTTCATTCAAAACGAACCTCAGATAGATCGGCAAAAACTTGCGGACTCTGAAGGTGCCAATGGCCTGGAAGATTTGGCCAGTAAGTCTATAAGGCACAATGAGGACTTTGAAACAGAAACCTTGGCAAAACTAATGGTGAAACAAGGCAAGCGAAAACGAGCAATTGACATTTATGAAAAGCTGCGTTTGAAGTTTCCTGAAAAAAGCACTTACTTTGCCACCCAAATTGAAAAATTAAAGTCGGAATAGAATGTTTAAGTTATTCATCATCTTGGCAATCATAGTAGCAGTATTGCTAATTCTCATCGTCCTGATGCAAAACTCAAAAGGCGGTGGATTGTCAAGCCAGTTTGGTGGCGGAGGAGCCCAACAGATCATCGGTGTCAAGAAAACCACCGACATTTTGGAGAAAGCAACCTGGGTGTTTATTGTTGCACTTATTGTTTTTAGCCTCTCATCGAGTTTAATGATCGACCGGGGAGCCAGTGGCTTTACCAGCCCTAACATTGATGCCGCCCAGCAGAGCCAGGGAGGTGGTAGTGTACAGTCTGAGACTATAGCTCCTGATACTGTTTCTTCTACCATTGGCACTATCCCTACCGATACCACTGAGCAGCAGTAACTTATAGCTTAAAATACAGCGAAGCCCGAGCAGTTATGTTCGGGCTTCTTTATTCTAACCAGAAAGGGCTTCTTAAAAATTGCGATACGGAGAGTCGAGAAAGGCATTGGCAGCAGTTTCTCTAAAACGCGCCTTCTTACTATCCCAATGCAGTTTTTTATTAGGGAATCTTCCGGCTATCACTCCTAAAAGTATGGTTTCTGTGAGTCGGGCAGCATACGAAAAAGGAGCCGTGGTTTGTCCTTTACCCAGGCAGGCATCTACAAACTGATGGTAATGCTTCTTACCTTCCTGCTCATAGTTTCTCACCGGTTCTCCCACATACTTAAACTTTTCAAGGTCCAGATCTACGTATTGTCCATCTACAATATGCCGCGGCAACTGCATAAAATGAGGTAATAGAAGCTTTCCTTTTTCGCCTATAAACATGGCTCCCTGATCGGGAAGCTGATCATTATTAGGAAGTCTCAGGTCTTTGTGCGCTTTTGGTGCCCCTTCCCCATCGTACCAAATCCATTTAAATTTCTTGGTAGTATAGGCCGTTCCGGGAAACTCATAGGTTACTGTATTGTGCTCTGGAAAACCAAAGCCATTGGGCTTTCTACATTTCGTTTTAATGGTTTTAGGAATATCCAATGCCAGCGCATTGTATGGTGTATCGAATATATGAACGCCCATATCGCCCAATGTTCCACAACCATAGTCTACCAGTTTACGCCAGTTTCCGGGATGATAAAAGCCCTCCTTATAAGGCCTTTCGGCAGAGGTTCCCAGCCATAGGTTCCAATCGAGTGTTGAAGGAACAGGATCACTACCTTCAGGAACAGGGCCATCATAGCCCCAGTTTTTGGGAGACCAGGCTCTTACAGTTTTAACTTTTCCTATTATTCCTGAGCGAATCAACTCCGTGGCCAGCTTGTAGTCGTAAAACGAGTGCACTTGAATGCCCATTTGCGTAACCAGCCCTTTTTCGGCAGCTAGTTTGTTCATTGCCCTGGCTTCAGTTACATGGTGGGTAAGTGGTTTCTGGCAATATACGGGCTTGTTCATGTTCATAGCCATCATAGAAGCAGGTGCATGAGTGTGGTCAGGAGTTGAAACCACTACTGCATCAATTCCACTGCTCATTTCGTTGAGCATCGTTCTATAGTCGCTGAAAGTTCTGGCATTTGGATGAAGCGCCTTGGCCGCTGCCAGATTATTCGCGTCTACATCGCAAAGAGCTACCACTTCTACCGATGAGTGTGAAGAAATGGCTTTGAGGTCTTCCAAGCCCATTCCTCCTACTCCAATATGGGCAGTCCTTAGTTTATCTGTTTGGCCAATAGCCCATACAGAAGTGGGTAAAACCGATGCAGTTGTAAGCAACGCAGCACTCTTTAAAAAATCTCTTTTATTCATAATTCTTTCTTTGAGTTGTAGGCAACAATTCTTTTCCATTCTGAGCAGAGTCGAAGAATCTGACCTACCTTTGGTTACCTTGGAATGAAAAGTCCTAAAGCAGTGTATTACAATTTTCTGATCTTAATATTCTTGAACCATAGGGGACTATCGTGGTCCTGAAGGCCGATATAGCCTGACTTATACGATCCGTATTTGGGAGAACTTTTCCATTTACCGGCTGCTTTACGCTCATACCAATCGTCTGACCAGGGCACAAACTCAACAATCTTCTTTCCGTTGAGCCAATGTTCTACTTTTTGGGGGGTAAACAGTATTCTGGATGTATTCCACTCCCCTGCTGGCTTCACAATTTTTTGAGTAGTATCGGGTGGGTACATGGCATAGTCGGCACCGGTTTTCTGCCACTCTTCTAAGGTGGCATTATTAATTCTTTCCCAGCCTAAATCGTCTAAAAGCTGGTACTCTGGAGATATTTCCGGAGGGCCTCCCGGTTCGTTTTCTTTAAGATGATAAAAGATACCGCTGTTGCCACCCTCGGGTAGCTTCCATTCCAGGTAAAGCTCAAAATTATCGAACTCCTCAGCAGCATAAATGATGTCTTTTCCTCCCTGCCAATCTTCTTCTAGTCGTTTTTCTGTATCAAAGGTTAGAGCACCCTCTTCATCAATTGTCCATTGTGGCGGAAGCTCCTCTCCATTATAAGCTCTCCAACCGTCTGTAGTTGTTCCATCGAAAAGGTAAATCCAGCCATCATCCTGTGTATTTGATGTTTCCGCATTTTCTG
This sequence comes from Roseivirga sp. UBA1976, assembly GCF_002336325.1. Classification (NCBI taxonomy): domain Bacteria; kingdom Pseudomonadati; phylum Bacteroidota; class Cytophagia; order Cytophagales; family Roseivirgaceae; genus Roseivirga; species Roseivirga sp. UBA1976. The sequence continues at coordinate 6,562 of NZ_DDDQ01000153.1, forward strand.
TTTTGGAGCCGGAACCACAGGAGAAGACACCTGCAGCTAGTAATACGAATAGGTAATTTCGTTTCATGTTTGGGTTAGTTCAGTTAATCGTTAATGGTTATTTGTTAATCGTTTAATGGCCAGATGCCTCGGGTTGATGCTTGAGATTTGGAGTTGGTTATTTGATTTTTTTGAGCTTTATGTTCTTCCACCTAACCTTAATTCCTCCTCCATCATGAATTTGCAGGGCAATAGAGCCTTTACCAGCCCCGATTTTCTCGTCTTTCAGGTGAACCATTTCAGTACCATTGAGCCATGAGGTAACTTCATCGCCAACCACCCTTATTTTCATGGTATTCCACTCTCCCATTTTCAGGGCGCTATCTTTTTCGGGCTCCGGCTGAATGAGCCATCCCCTACCATAAGATTCGTAAATTCCACCCGTATTACTGCCTGGAGGAGCCACTTCTACCTGCCATCCACTCACTTTAGTTCCTTCTACAGTAGAGCGGATAAAAACTCCACTGTTACCATTGGCTTCTTGTTTGAAATCGAGCGTCAGTTCAAAATCATCGTAGTATTCGTTGGTGGTCAGGTAACCATACTGAGCTTGAGGGCCGCTCTCACAAACCAGCTCTCCATTTTCCACATACCATAGCTCTTCGCCATTATTGGTCCAACCATCCAGGTTTTCTCCGTTAAAAAGCTCAATGGTAGTGTTATGGGTTTGGCAGCTAGCGGCCACAAGACACAACAAAAAAATAGTCAGGAGATGTCTGAGTGCGGGCATAGTGTTCGCAGGATTAGTTTTAGTTGAAAAAATTGATTCTTAATCTAAAAAATTACTCGTTATAAACCGAGAACTCTATGCCCGAACGGTTCTGACCGTGCAAATCAGAGCTGATGTATGGTTTTCAGTACCAATTTCTTACTCATGGGTATCAGCGTTTCTTCCAGCGGCAAAGGAAGCCCTCCATGAATAAGGAATGTAGCCGGATTGGGTAAGGTTTTGTAGGTTTTAATGAGTCTAAGTTTTATTTGTTCAAACGTATCTCCCACCCCTCTGGCAATATTGTCGATAAACTTAAAGTATACTCCTCTCATCTGTTCATTGAACATAATGAACTTCTTTACCTGATACTGAAACACACTGGTGAGTTTAGAGTCTCCTACTTCGAGCATTACATAGCCCTCATCTTTGTATATGGGTATTATACCGATTGGGTCTATTTTGAGCTCAGACTCCACCCACTCATGCAGCTCCTTACCCTTACCAAGGGTACGCTCCATGGTAGGAATGGCATAATCCACAATCTCCTCAATGTCTTTCAGCAAATCTTTTTCTTCATCCAGTTCCTTATAAATGATTTCCAGCTTGCTAAGGTCTAACCGTGAAATTTCTTTAGGCATTTCGGAGCGAATGGTTTTCTTTTTATCCTTTAGCATTTTAGCATCCTTATAATGCTCAATAAGCTCGGTTAGAAAAGGAAAGAGTCTGGTTTTGTCAAAATTTTGTTCCACATGCTTGAGATAGGCCAATAGCACATACTTCTTATACTCAAAATCTATTAGCCCATCGGTGATCCAGTCTTTTTTTAATTGTGTCATAGATGAAAAGTTTAATACCATTACTAATAAACATCCTGCGCGTTATGCTCAGCTGGTCGGCCAACAGACAAGCCTGTTTAGGTAGCAGACCTGGCCACTTAATTCTCCCCCAGAAATAAACCCGGGGATGACGTGCCAATTGGAATGTTCGTAAACCATTAATCTGACAGATTAATACGATTTATTTGACACAGAAGATAACACCTTCTGAGCATCCTTCAAAGAGAATAAACGAGCAAAGCGTGAAAATCTGTCATATAATAACTGACAACAGGCAATGAGCAGACACAGATACTGACAGGGCTGACGCTGCTTGTCTGCCAAAAGTTCACAATCTGCAATTGGCACACAAAGTGCAATAAGGGCGACTGTAAATTTTTGAATCAAACTCTTAAACCAATAAGAAAAATGTCTAAAGTTAACATTACTCCACTAGCAGATAGAGTTCTGGTTGAGCCTGCTGCTGCTGAAGAAAAAACTGCTTCAGGTATCATCATTCCTGACACTGCAAAAGAGAAGCCTCAAAGAGGTGTTATTGTAGCAGCCGGTAACGGCAAGAAGGATGAGCCTCTTACAGTGAAAACAGGTGACACCGTGCTTTATGGCAAGTATGCCGGTACTGAAATCACTGTTGAAGGAAAAGACTACTTGATCATGAAGGAGTCTGACATTTTTGCAATCATCAATTCTTAATCTTAAAACTGAAAACCCAAAAATTATAAAGACATGGCTAAAGATTTATTCTTTCGTAATGATGCCAGAGATCGTTTGAAAAAAGGTGTTGATACTTTGGCAGACGCTGTGAAAGTAACCTTAGGTCCTAAAGGTAGAAATGTAATAATCGACAAAAAATTCGGTGCCCCAACTGTAACTAAAGATGGTGTTTCTGTA
>NZ_DDDQ01000036.1:0-400 GCF_002336325.1 Roseivirga sp. UBA1976
TTACGTATCCTAGGTCATTGATTTCGTAATCATCAATGGTAGAGGTGTTTCCGAGGCCTGCAAACTGACCGTTCAACACAATGCCGTTTTCGTCAACGGTTAGTTCATTCAGAGACTTAGCGTATCTTCTACCATACATTTGAGTAAGCTCACTGCCTTCTCTCCAAATGCCGGCACCGGAAGAGAGCACCTGTGGTGCATTGAACTCTGTAATGGTCTGCACGGTCCGGTCTGCCACCAAGTCAAAGGTCAACCCAACGTTTTCACTACGAATGGCCTGATAACCTAAGGTAAATTCAACGGTATTGGTCGATAATGTGGCGGCATTCTGTATTTGGGTAGATCGGCCACCCGTGGCAGCTACCGATATTGGCACAGAGAGAATCTGGTCTCTGTTTTG
>NZ_DDDQ01000036.1:692-6090 GCF_002336325.1 Roseivirga sp. UBA1976
AGAGAATCTGGTCTCTGTTTTCCTGAGTAGAGTAGGAGGCCAGGAAGTTGAACTTATTTAGGAATCTACCGCCAAGGGTAAATTCTGCCTCTGTAGTAATGTTGGGCTTAAGCTTAGGGTTGGCCAACTGTTGGGGGAAAGAGATGAGCCCATTGGCTACATTGGCGATCTCGAACCTGTCGTTGAAACCAGGTCTTCCTCCGGCTGTACCCAATGAGGCTGAAACTTTCAACTCCTGAAAACCGGGTATGGTAAAGTCCTGTGTAATACGATAGGCCAATGAGCCTCTGTAGAACCACTGCCACCTTTCATCTTCGCCAAATAATGAAGAGCCGTCTCTTCTCAATACGAAGTCAAAAATGTATCGATCTCTATAGTCCCCACCAACAGCAAGCGCATAACTGTCCGATCTCAGTTTTATGGGTCTGGTGTCTGTGGCTGACAAAAATTGATAGCCTCTGCCGGAAATATCTGCCAATACAGCATCTAAATGATCATAGTCCCGAAGTCCCAGAAAATCACCATCAATGGTGAAGCCTTCATCCACACGGTCTTCGTATTGATATTTTAGAGTAGACCGGAGGTTTACATCACCAAACTTCTTTATGTAAGTAAACTGGCCGCTGGCATTTATGGCCACTGTTTGGGCATAGCCGCGGTCGATATCGCCCTGACCGGGGTCTCCAACCACTGCCAGATAACCCGGATTTTGATGACCACTGGAGTTATCAGCCCTGGTGTCGAAACCCATTATACCGGTAAACTTCAGGTCGTTGGTAATGTGTAAATCACCTTGAGCACTGGCAATAAAACGTTTTCTAACGCGCTCTGATCGGTTGTTGGTGAGTACGTAGAAGGGGTTAAAGAAGGAATCGAGAATAAACGAGTTCGCATCGTAGTTATAAGGACTTCCGTCTTCTTCGTTTGGAGCAAACCAGTCGGCATCTGGTGAAGCAAAAATCAAAGTGCCAATATTTCTTGGGCGAGTATCGTCTCTATCCCAAATGTATCGGGAACGAACTTTCAGGTCGAATCGATCAGAGAAACTCTGATCGAGGCCTATCGCAAAATTGTATCTGCGATTACCTTCATGCATCTCAATACCTCCTGAAGCATTTTGTTGCTCGAACGAAACGCTGAGGTTGGAATTGGCGGTTCGGTTGCTTAACCGAATGTAGTTCTTGAATGAAGTGGTTCCTCTAAAAAAGTCTTCGAGGTGATCTCTGTACCTTGAAAATGGCACTTCATTGATGGAAGGTACTTTGTCTAAGGCCAGGCCGTCATCGTCAGTAATAATATCTCCGTTGGCATCGGTTTGCTTGTTATGGAATCTGGCTTTTTCGGGGTGTCTTCCTTTATAGGTGTTTTCAGAAACTACTTCGCTTCTTACAAATACAGAGGTTTGGCCTACCTCGAGCCCTTTGCCCGACTTGGTGTAAATGGCAATTACACCATTGGCTGCCCGCGATCCGTAAAGGGTGGCTGCAGAGGCTCCTTTCAGTATCTCGTACCGCTCAATGTCCTGAACACTGATATCGGAGAGGCTTCCTTCAAGTATGGCTCCATCGAGCAAAATGAGTGGTGAGTTGCTGGTTCTGAGGTTGGTAGCACCTCTCAATAAGATGGAGGGTCCTTGACCCGGAACATTGCTCGGAGCCACTCTTAAACCGGCTACTTTACCTACTAGGGCATTTCCTGCATTGGCAGCCGGTGCCTTTGTAAGTACCTGCTCATCGACACTGGCAATGGTAAAAGATAGTTTTTCTTTAGGTGTTTCTGCTGCAACACCAGTTACTACCAGTTCGCCCAGATTGGTTACATCGGGCTCCAGAATTACGTTGATAATGCTTCGGGAACCTACAGTGACTTCTTGAGTGATGTATCCTAAGTATCTGAAAACCAGAATAGTGTTGTCGTCAGGTACTTCAATCGAATAGTTTCCTTCCAGGTCTGTGAGCGTACCATTGCTGGTGCCTTTAATGAAGACACTCACCTGTGGCATTCCAAACCCTTCTTCTCCTTCAGTAACCTTACCGGTAATGGTGCGGACTTCAGCTATACTTACGGCTGGTTCTGCACCGGGAGGGTTTTCCGAAGCGGAAGAAACGGAAATGTTGTTGTTGAACTGTTTAAAATTGAGCTGTGCCAGCTTAGATACTGTTTCCAATAACTCGGCTACGGTATAGCTCTTATATGACAAGTTGATGCTTACATTCTTGTTGAGATCTTCTTGTTGATAGAAGAATTTGAAAGGCGACTGGGCTTCTATTTTTCGGAAAGTTTCCTTTAGTGAAGCTTCGTTTAACTCCAGAGTTACTTTGTATTCTCTAATGCTTTGAGCTCTGGATTTGGTGGCCATCAGGGTAGATAAGACCATGCATTGAATGATTGTCCCATACAGACAAAGACGTGCTGCTCCCCACAGCACCGCCTTAAGATTATTTTTCATATCTTAGAGGTGTTTTAATATTAAACATACAGTTATGTCCAAGGCACTTCTGCTGCAACAGGGTGCCTTGGTAGTTTTAGCGGTTGTTTATTTCATAGGCGTATCTGTTTTTAGTTTTTCCATAGGCAATTGATCATTAAGTTTAATTAGTATCTGGTCTTCATTTATCTGACTTTCGAAGCCCATGCTATAACCAATGGTGCTTAACACCATTTCCAGGCTCTGTCTTTCGAATATGCCTGTTCCTTTGTAATACAATTCTTTGGCACTCGAATCGCCTTCAATGTCAATGTCCACATCGTACCAGCGTTCAAGCATTTTAACTATTTCTTTAAGGGGTTGATTTTCAATGTAGAGCTTCTCTTCTCTCCAGGCAGCTGTCTTTTCTCTGTCCATTGTGTTTTTGGTGAGGTTGTTAGACCTTTTGTTGAATTCGGCCTGCTCATTGGGGTAGAGTACCACCGAAGAGTCTTTGGAATGCTTAGTGCTATCTAAGGTGCTTACCTCCACCGATCCGGTAAACAGAGAGATGGAGGCTAGCTTTTCGCATTTATAGTCGCGCACATTGAAAGAGGTACCCAGGGCAACGGTAGAAAGATTTCTGGAAGTAACCACAAAAGGGAGATCCTTGTTTTTGGCTACTTCAAAGAAGGCTTCTCCATCGAGGCTTATGTTTCTATTAGTTATTCCGTAGCCGGGGTCATAGGTGATTTTGGTTTCGGCATTAAGGGTTACTTTAGAACCATCTCGTAAAATGATGGTGCTTCTAAATCCCTTGGCTGTGGCTTTTACTATATCGGCCTGTGCCGGCAGCTGATTACTTTGATGAGAGCCAGGGGCTATAAAGAAATAAGCCACCATAATTGAAAGAACAAGGCTAGCTCCAACTACAACTTTTCGGATGTTGTTTTTTGAGCGAAAAGACGAAGTGGGAGTATAAGGTTGTGTGTGTGTTCTTTTTGGGGGTACTATAGCTTTCAGAATGTTTTGCTTCACAGTGACTTCATCATACTCATGAAGCTTTTCATTGGAGGTTTCTTCCCAAAGGTCGCTCAACAAATCGTGCAACTGATCGGTGTCTTCCGTGTGGCGAATGAGTTGCCGTAGTTCTGATGACTTATGATTTGGATATTTCTTTTCCAATAGTCTGTTTAGTATTTGTCATTTCGTGCTCCTTCAAAAAAAGGGAGGCTTAACTAATAGTACACAAGGATTGGCTGTAGCCATTACTCGTTAGAAAAAAAAATTAATAGGGTTACTCATTTAGATCGCATTTGTTAGCCCCAGTATACTGGCCATAAGCTGTGTCCTCACAGCGTCTTTTAACAACCATTTGTGAAGACACAAATGGAGGCAAGGTTCAGAAATGCTCTTCTTGCGGCATAAGTAAGTAACCCTAAGAATTAAACAGAAACCGTATTTGCATAGGCATGTATGGTTTTTATGGCTTTACTCATCTGGCTTTCTACTGTATTTACAGAAATGTTGAGTTTTGCAGCAATCTCTTTATTGGAGAGCCCCTCATATCTGCTCAGCATAAACACGGTACGCCTTTTGGGCGGAAGGGTGTTTATAGCTTTTCTTATGATGTCTTCCATGTCTTTTAAGATTATGGTTTCCATGGTGGTGTTGAGACTAACCATCGACTCATTGATTTCCAGGCTTCCCATATGTTTTTGATTATCTCTTATTCGGTTGAGCGCTAGATTTTTGGCGATTCGGAAGAGCAAAGCATAGGGCGATGAGTCAAGATTGATTTGCTTGCGTATTGCCCAGAACTTGAGGAAAACGTCTTGACACACTTCTTCACTGTCTTCTACCGATTCCAACAGTGAATAGCAAAAATTGAAAACCTTGTTCAGGTTTAGGTCAACGAAAGATTCGAAGGCCCTTTCGTCACCTTTTTTAATTCTAAGTATAAGCTTGTCCATGCCCTATTACATCAAGTAGAATGATATAATAGAGACTGAATGACAATGTGTTTTTGAATGGAAAATAGCTGCTGACCTATGCTTTTTCATAGTTGTTGTTTTGTTGAGTTTTTGAATAAAGAAAAACTGAAAAAAAATTCAGCTATAGTCAGAGGTGGCAAAAAAATAGCCGCGTTTAATGGTTGACCTGTAAATTATACAACGCAATATAATTAAAGCCCTTATGCTATGGGACGGTGTTTTCTATCAAATGGTTAGATTTTTTGCAAATAATTGTATGTGAAGAACAGGAATAGCCCTGCTATATATGGTCTCTGAGGCTGGTATTTTGGCAATTTATGAAGTCTGATTTGACTGTATCCGGCATGAACAAACAAGGCCGTCTCAGTAGAGGAAATATCTGGTTTTTAACTAAAAAGCAGTTTTGGCCAATAAAAACAAAAGCCTGCAAGTGTTCGCTTGCAGGCTTTTGTAGCTTTTATGCCTTGCGGCACTTCAATGTTACTCTACTTCTGTAACAATATCTTCAACATCATCGATGTGAATCTCTACAGGATCAATTTCTACATGGGCATCGGTACTGTGTTCTCCCGTACCATACATTTCACCCAAGATTGGCGCAATAACCAAACCTACCAGACAGGTAAGTTTAATAAGAATGTTCATTGAAGGTCCTGAGGTATCTTTGAATGGATCACCTACGGTATCGCCAGTTACAGCTGCTTTATGAGCATCAGAACCTTTGTAGGTCATTTCACCATCAATTTCAACACCGGCTTCGAACGATTTCTTGGCGTTGTCCCAGGCCCCACCTGCGTTGTTTTGGAATATGGCCCAAAGCACACCGGAAACAGCCACTCCGGCCATGTATGAACCAAGTGCTTCAGGGCCCATAATAAAGCCAATGGCAATTGGGAACAGGATGGTGATAGCTCCTGGCAACATCATTTCTTTAATGGCTGCCTTGGTAGAAATTTCAACACATTTACCATACTCAGGTTTGCCAGTACCTTCCATA
>NZ_DDDQ01000036.1:6392-20803 GCF_002336325.1 Roseivirga sp. UBA1976
GGTTTGCCAGTACCTTCCATAATACCAGGAATTTCCTTGAACTGTCTTCTTACCTCTTTCACCATTTCCATGGCGGCTTTACCTACTGACTGCATAGCCAAAGCAGAGAAAATTACTGGAACCATACCACCAATAAACAGAGCAGCCAGTACATCGGCTTTGAAGATGTTAATTCCATCAATTCCTGTGAAGGTTACATAAGCCGCAAATAAGGCAAGTGCTGTCAAAGCAGCCGAAGCAATAGCAAATCCTTTACCAATAGCAGCGGTAGTATTTCCTACAGAATCGAGAATATCTGTTTTAGTTCTTACTTCATCCGGTAACTCGCTCATTTCGGCAATACCACCTGCATTATCGGCAATAGGACCGAAGGCATCGATAGCCAATTGCATGGCTGTAGTAGCCATCATGGCCGAAGCAGCAATACCTACACCGTAGAAACCTGCCAATTCGTAGGCACCCCAAATGGCTCCTGCAAACAGGAGAATAGGGGCAAAGGTAGATTTCATTCCGGTAGCCAGACCTGCAATAATGTTTGTAGCCGCTCCGGTAGATGAGTTTTGAATGATTGACATTACGGGCTTTTTGCCCAAACCTGTATAAAACTCTGTCATATAAGAGATAAGACCACCTACAATGAGGCCTACTACAACGGCTCCAAATACCCGGGTAGAAGTAATTTCTACAATGCCTTCGCCAAACAAAGACATTTGCATGGTGGCAGGGAGCAACAGGTCTATCAGGAACCAACAGGCAATGGCTGTTAGAACAATAGATCCCCAGTTACCTTTATTAAGAGCAGCCTGAACTTCGGCTTCTTTAGCGTTTTCGTTAGAGATTTTGATTACCAGTGTTCCCAGTATTGAGAAGATGATACCGGCTCCTGCAATCACTAATGGAAGAAGGATTGGACCAATTCCACCAAAAGCATCATCGATTGACCCCCCCATATCTCGAATTACATAGTTACCGAGAACCATAGAGGCTAACACGGTAGCCACATAAGAACCGAAAAGGTCGGCACCCATACCGGCTACATCACCTACGTTATCACCTACGTTGTCAGCAATAGTAGCAGGGTTTCTTGGATCGTCTTCAGGAATACCTGCTTCCACTTTACCTACAAGGTCAGCTCCAACATCGGCTGCTTTGGTGTAAATACCACCACCTACACGGGCAAAAAGGGCAATTGACTCAGCACCTAATGAGAAACCGGCAAGAGCTTCTAGCACCACAGTCATGTCTTGAGTGTTGGTCCACTCACCACCCATGAAATACTGGAAAAGAAGGATGAAAAGAATACTAAGACCAAACACTGCCAGTCCGGCAACGCCAAGTCCCATTACGGTACCACCGGTAAACGATACCTTTAATGCTTTCGATAAGCTTGTTCTGGCTGCTTGTGTGGTTCTAACGTTGGCTGCTGTGGCAATGCGCATACCAATGTTGCCGGCCCATCCTGAGAAAAAGGCACCAATAACAAAGGCCACCACAATGAACCAGTGGGTAGTTTCTACTACCTGCGAAATGACACCCAGAAGTACTCCGGCTATAACAACAAAAATGGCCAATACTCTGTATTCAGCGCTAAGAAATGCAAGAGCTCCCTCTCTAATGTGTTGAGCCAAGTCTTGCATTTTTTGGTCACCGGCATCTTGTTGGTTTACCCATCTCGCTTTGGCGATCATCACCAATAATCCGATCAAGCCCAGAACGGGCACTGCATAAATAAGATAAGACATAATTAGGTCCTTAGTTTTTAAGACGTGCAAAGATAGCAGATGAGGTCAGAAAACGAAAGAAGAATAAAGTGAATTGCCCCGTGTCGCCAGGGTTGAGTTCAACCTATTGATATTGAGTAATTTATTGCCGGTTTGGGGAAGTGCTACAAGTGGGGTGAAGGTTTTATGTTGTTTGAGTGTCATGAGTCTCCGCAGCATAGTTTAAGGTTTGAGACTACCAACGCCACCATCTATTCCTATCACTTGTCCGGTGATCCAGCTGCTTTTAGGACTTAGTAGAAACGAAGCCATTTCGGCCAAATCGTGGGTGGTTCCATAACGGCCTATGGGGTGTCTTTTATTGGAAGCTTCTTTTTTGTCATCTGTCGCAAGCAGCCGTTCGGCCAAAGGGGTAGCGGTTAAAGAGGGAGCCAATACATTCACTCTAATGTGTTGCGAACTCCACTCCGCAGCCAACGATTTGCCTAAACCTTCTACCGCGGCTTTGGCCGATGCAATAGACGAGTGAAAATTCATGCCCAACTTAGAAGCCACGGTGCTAAAGAGTACTACCGATGCAGATTCTGATTTCTTTAGGCTTTTAAAGGCGGCCTGAAGCGTTTTTACTGCCCCAAGAAAGTTTACTTCCATGTCCTTTTGAAAGTCGGCAATGGTTAGTCTCTGAAATGGCCTGAGGTTAATGGAGCCAGGGCAATAGACCAAGCCGTCCAGAGTTTCTGGCAAGAAGGAAAAGTCAGGTTCAGCTGTGGTTACATCCAGAGTATAGTGCTTTACATCTTCCAACTCAGGGTTATTTCGGGAAGCTGAAATTACGCTGACTCCTTGTTTTATTAACAGTTGAGCTAAGCTTTTGCCAATGCCCGAACTGGCCCCCACAATGAGAACGGTCTTTCCTGTCATGCCTATTTTTTGTGATGAATGTATCCGAGAAACTCGTTGCGGGTACTTTCTTCTTTGAATCTACCGTGAAACTGAGCCGTAACCGTGCTGCTGTTTACATCTTTAACCCCTCTGGAAGAAACACAAAGGTGCTCGGCATCGATTACAACGGCAACGTCTTCAGTACCCAAGATTTCTTTGAGTTCGTTGGCAATTTGAACGGTAAGTCGCTCCTGAACCTGTGGTCTTTTGGCATAGTAATCTACAATTCGGTTGATTTTGCTCAGGCCGATGACCTGACCGTTGGAAATGTAGGCTACATGGGCCTTACCAATAATAGGCACAAAGTGATGCTCACAGTTGGAGTAAAAGGTAATATCCTTTTCTACCAGCATCTCATCATACTTATATTTATTATCAAACAAGGCGACTTTGGGCTTGTTTGCAGGGTTTAATCCACTAAATATTTCTTTGATGTACATTTTGGCCACCCTGCGCGGTGTGCCGGAAAGGCTGTCGTCCGTAAGGTCGAGCCCCATTATTTCCATAATCTCCCTGAACTTGTCTTCAATGAGATTCATCTTCAGTTCATCATCCATATCAAAGGCATCGGCCTTGAGTGGCGTATCGTAAGAAGTGCCAATGTGCTCATCTCCAATTTCCTCAATGGTGAGTCCGTTAAGCTGGGTATTCAACGAAGTTGCGTTCTGTCTCATATAGGGTTATTTTCAAATCGAGCGAAGGCTCAATTTTGGTTCTAAGAATGTTGTAAATGACTACTGCAATATTTTCGGCAGTAGGGTTTAGGTGTTTAAATTCCTCTACATCCAGATTAAGATTTTTATGGTCGAAGCGTTCGAGCACATTTTCTTTAATCAGGTCGCTTAGTACTTTCATGTCGTACACATAGCCCGTTTCGGGATTGGGCTCGCCAGTTACTTTCACAATCAACTCATAGTTGTGACCGTGATAGTACTCATTGTTGCACTTGCCAAAGATTTCCTGATTTTGCTCTTTAGACCATTCGGGGTTGTGCAATCGGTGGGCAGCATTGAAATGCTCCTTTCTAAAAACCGCTACTTTCATTAATGATTAATTATACTGAGTAAGAAGTTTGCTTACTACTTTTCTTTATCGACTACCCAACATTAGGTGCTACATTATTGTTCAAGGATTTGAAAAATAAATTCAACAAAGCTTAAGCTTCTGACATTGAACACAACAGATGTACTGGTAGTCGGTTCGGGCATGGGGGCCTTAACCTCCGCTGCCTTACTTGCAAATAAAGGATTAAAAGTTCGGATTATCGAACAAAATTGGCAACCAGGTGGCTGCACATCTTCATATTGGCGTAAAGGATACGTTTTTGAAACCGGGGCTACCACCCTGGTAGGACTGGGAGAGGGCATGCCTTTGCAATATGTCATAGACAAAACAGGTATTGAGCTACCCCTAAGAAAATTGGGTTTACCCATGCAAGTTTGGCTAAATGGGGGAATACGCGTGAACCGCTATGAGGCTTTAGAGGAGTGGATAACAGAGGCTGAGCGAGTTTTTGGTAAAAGTGGTCAACGAGCCTTTTGGACAGAATGCTTCAAGGTGAGCCAATTTGTTTGGCAAAATTCGCTCAGGCAGCTTTCTTTTCCACCCACACGCTTTATTGATGTATTGGCTTCCTTAAAACATTTTTCTTTTAGCCAGTTAGCCCATTTGCCCTATGCCTTTCTTTCGGTAGAAGCCGTTCTGAAGAAACATAGTTTACTGGAAAATAAGCCATTTGTAGATTTTGTGAATGAGCAACTACTCATCACAGCTCAAAACCATATGGAGCAGGTAAACTTTCTCTTTGGGGCGGCTGCGCTCTGCTATACCAACTATTCTAACTATTATGTTGATGGTGGCCTGTTGAACCTGGTGCTTCCATTAGTAAAGTATGTGGAAGACCATGGAGGACAAATTGTCTATCGGGAAAAGGTAGAGAGTGTCAGTCGTACGCCTACGGGCTACCGGGTGCAAACAAATAAGGGAGTATATGAGACCGAGTATTTAATTTCCGGCATTCCCGTTAACAATACGCAAAAGCTATTCTCGCGTGGTTCAATTGCTTTGAAAACTAAGGCCACCATGATGTCCGAGCAGCTCAACAGTGCTTTCCAAATGGGTATCGGGTTTGTTCCTCACCGGCATTTCGAGAGTATTCATCATCAGATTCATTTGTCTGAACCACTGCCGGAAACCGGGTCTGCCTCTATTTTTGTGAGTCTTAACCATCCGCAAGATACCGACCGAACCGATGTAAGTGGTGAAAGGGTTATGTCGGTCAGTACCCATTTGCCCAATCCTCAACATCGCCTGATTGATAACTCAGTTGTAGAGAAAGCGATAATTAAGGTATTGATAAAGCACGATTTTTTTAAGCCTGAAAACCTAAAGGTTTATCATAGTTCGGGGCCAAAGTCCTGGCAAAAATGGACGGGGCGTCAATGGGGTTTTGTGGGAGGCTATCCTCAATACCTGAACATAAAACCCTGGCAAATGCTCGACTGTCGGATTGATGGATATAAGTCCTATCAGGTGGGAGATACGGTGTACCCCGGCCAGGGTATTCCGGGGGTGACTCTTTCGGGCATTATAGCAATGGAAAAATTGAGATTGGACTGGAAGGTTTAGTCCTAAAATGCACTTTCTGACAACTCCTTTTCGAATTGTGACAATTCGTGACATTCGTTTACCCCTTCATGACAAACCCACTTTCTGTTCCGCGTTCATTTGAGTAAGAATTCGCTGAATCATGTTTCTGGCGAAGACTTATGAAGAAAAATCAAAACTCAAAAAGCAACAACAATGAAAAATCAATTCACAAAAATCGTGGCCGGCATAGTATTGCTAACCAGCGGATTCATGGCTCAGGCCAGCAAAACTGAAAGAGAAATTTACATTAAGCGAGAAGCTTCAAAATCGGTGGTTCTTCAAATGAAAAATGTTACCGAAGGAACCAAGGTTTCTATATGGAACAGATCGGGCGATTTGCTTTTTAGCGATCGGGTGACCGGAGAAAGCTATTCCAAAGTGTTCGACCTAAAGCACCTGCAAAAAGGAGAATTGCTTTTGGAAGTAGAAAATGAGTCGTCATTGGAGGTGCTTCCTATTGAAGTAACAGAAGAAAGTGCCACCCTAAAGCGAAATGAGGAAAAAGTGTATGTGAAACCGGTGGTAAGACTTACCCATAATGAATTAAAGGTCTTCCTGGGAGAGAATAAGAATGGGTTTGAGATGAAAATGACCGATCAGTTTAACGACCTGGTATATAAGCATCACCTGAATGGTTCAGAAGGAGGGATGAAACGCTACGATGTTTCGAAACTGTCTTCAGGCAAATATAATATTCAGTTTACTGCAGACGGCAGAAGCTTTTATCATACAATCATCATTAAGTAAAAGTGCAATCTTACTTAATTGGAGAAATGACCCCGGCAGATGGCTGGGGTTTTTTATTTGCGGACGACCTGATTTACAAAATGTTACAGTGTATTGTTCTCGCAACACAAGTGTTCGCAAGTGTACAAACTTTGAGGTTAATGACTGTTAATAAAAATGGTAAGTGATTGATTTACAGGTGTGTGTGTTTTGTGGCACAAGGCTTGGATAAGAACTGGCACGGTGCTTTGGTCGGCACCTTCCGAATAGTCGGAAACTCGAAATAAAAACAACAAAAGGTCATGAACTCAATAGTATTAAACAACTGGAACACCATGAAAAGAAGACTGATCTTAGTGATCGGCATCATGGTTGCGATAGGCGCTACGGTTTTCGCTCATACTAGAGAAGAGGCGAAATTGACAAGGGAAGAAGCCCACGAATTAATAGGTATCATAAAGAAAGAGTTAAATGTGGAGGCCTATGAGCCCAACCTGATTTTTCTTGAAGATGGTACCATGGAAGAGGTAGAACCCATGCGAATAATTAAGATTTATGATGCGCACGATGTATTGCTTTTAGAAGCTCCAATTACCAAGCTTCGACAGTATAAGAACAAGCATTTGAGAAAGCTTCTAAATGCCAGTGATTATCTAACTGAATATGGCAATACGCGCTACTATCGCTTAGATATCTAGTCTAAGGTTAGAAACTCAATAACAGGCTAATTCCTGTACAGAACCTGCCCGCTGGGGCAGGTTCTTTTGTTTCTAACCTAAGTAGCGGGACTTTTATGAATATAGACTCAGAGGTACTCGCTGGGAAGTTTGCCAAACCTCTCCTTGAAGAGTTTAGAGAAATATTTAAAAGAGGTGAAGCCAATTTCCTGCGCCACGGAAGCTATACTCTTGCACTTGCCTTCTTCCAGCATTCTTCTGGCCATTTGAAGGCGTATTTCTTTCAGGTATACGTTGGGTGAATACCCTGTGAGTTTCTTAATTCTTCGGAAGAGAGTTCGCTCGCTCATACCCATTTTTTCGGCCAACATACCAATGCTAAAGTTCACGGTGTTAATGTGCTGTTCGGTGAGTTGGCGCAACTGCCTTAACCAGACATCGTTGTCAGATAGGTCTAACTGTAAATCCTGAATTTCTTCTTCTCCTTTTTCCGCCATCTTTTTTTGGTAGGCAGCTTTGAGTTGGTTTTTTATTCTTGCCCTAAGTTCATCGAGCGAGAAGGGTTTGGTCAGGTAATCATCTACACCAATTCTAAAAGCCTCAATTTTATCTCTTTCTGCAGTTCGGGCCGTAAGAAAAATAACCGGTATATTTTTGGTTTTATCTTCTGCTTTTAATCTCTCGAGAAGCTCAAGACCATCCATTTCCGGCATCATCATGTCAGAAATTATGAGGTGTATCTCATGCGTTTCTTTTTGTAAAAGAGAGAGCGCCTCATGGCCATTGTTTGCCGCAATCACCTCAAACTGATCTTGTAAGTTGCTGCTTACAAAAGAACGGATATCCTCGTTATCGTCCACTAAAAGCACGGTGTAGCGAATGTGAGGTAAGTAGGGGTGGTCAGTTGGTTCGCTGACAGGGGCTGTGCTTGTGGGCATAGATGCTGTTATGCTGGCTTTAGGAAGCGTAAGGGTAAAAGTACTGCCTACCCCCGGCTCGCTTTCTACCGAAAGGTCACCATTCATGGCCTGAGCCAATTCGTTGCTGAGGGCAAGCCCAATGCCTGTTCCTCCTTCGGCCTTTTTATTGGGGTCTTTGGTCTGAAAAAAACGGTCGAAAATATAAGGTAGGTCTTCCTGGCTAATACCGGTTCCGGAATCTTTTACTTCCAGTACCAAATCGCCCGACTTGTGGTATGCTATAAGTTCAACTTGTCCTTGTCTAGGTGTATGTCTTAGAGCATTGGAAAGTAAGTTGTTTAGTATTTTCTCCGTCATGTTTCGATCTACCACCCAGGTTGGTTCATTGTTTATCTGCGACTCAAAACTTAATTCTATTCCATTAGCCTGGGCTTTTGGCTGAAAATTTTCGACCAGTACCTTTAGAAAAGCTTCAATATCTACGCGAGAGTAGCGCGGTTGTGCAACACCATTCTCTAGCCGTGTGAGATCTAATATTTCGTTGACAAGTGTCTTTACCGATTCGGCATTTCTTCTGGCCAGGGCCAAATCTTTTTTCAGGTCCTGCTCCAGTTCATTGTTTTTCAGTGTTTTTTCCAAGGGAGCCAGCACCAGGCTCAAAGGTGTTTTTAATTCGTGCGAAATATTGGCAAAGAAATTAGACTTTAACTGATCGAGGCTTTTTAGTTCTTCGGCCTGTTTTCTTATTTCCTGGGTAGCTTCATTGATTTTGGTTTCAAGCTCTTTTTGCCGTTGTAGCAGCTTTTTTTCGCGAATTCGTTGCAGTATCAACACGCAAACTACGACCAGACCTATGAGAAGAAGGAAAAACCACCATTGAAGGTATATGGGTTTTAGCACCCGTAGCCTAAAGGCTTTTTGCGATGTAAAAACTCCATTGGGTGCTTGCCCTCGCAGTAGCAACTGATAGTTTCCATAAGGCAGGCGGTTAATTCTTACCTCGGGTTTATCTACGAAAGTCCAGTCATTATCCAGCCCCTCAATTTTATAAGAGAATGACCTGAATTGATTGCCGAGGTAGTCTAGCAGGCTAAACTGTAACTCCAGCCCCAAATCGGAAGGGTGTAGGACAATTTCATCTAGTGAGGAGAGGTCTCGTTGATAGCTTTCATAGCTTCCGTCACTTGCCTTTTGAATGCGCAGGTTAGTAAGTAAAACACCGGAGTGTGTGCTTTCATGCAGCGGAAAGTCGGAAGGGTTCACTTCGGTAACTCCATTTAGACTGCCAAAAAACAAGCGGCCATCGGGAGCCTGAGCATGAGAAGTTCTGTTGAATTCATTGTGAATGAGCCCATCGCCTGTTTGAAAAATTTGCACTGAACCATCCGGGTTGATCAGGTTAATCCCTTTGTTGGTGGGAGCCCACAACCGATTGAGAGAGTCTTTGTAAACGGCATAACAGATGTTGTCTGAGAGCCCATTACTGGTGTTCCATTTGGCATCCACCGTTTTTTGGGTTGTGTGGTAGCGCATCAGGCCGCTTTGGGTAGCCAGATACAATCCGGTATCATCAAACGAGTTAATGTCTAGCACGGCCAGGTCTCCTGAATGCACACTTTGTAAGCGAGCTTTTTCTACAATGCCCTTTGCCGGGTGGAGACGGTAGAGCCCTTTTTCACTGGCTATCCACAGGGTGGTGTCGTTGGTTTGGTGAATATCGTAAACAGCTGATGTCTTTAGCTCAATAAAGTTGTTATAGTCATTGAAGGGTAAATAGGTGCCGGCTCCTTTTTCTACTTTAGAAAGTCCTGCGTTCTGTCCGATCCAAAGGTCGCCCGAGCTATGCTCGTGCATAACCCAATTCATATAGAGCTTGTCCTGCTGGGCACTGTCTATCTGCGGAAAAATAGTACCGTAGGTATTGGTTCGGGGTTCAAAATAGTTGATTCTGCCCCCTTCATTTGAGAAAAGGATTTTGCCTTCAGAGTTCTTTAAAATGGACAACTGTCGGAGGCCTAGTAAATCGGCAATGTCCAGTTTACCCGGTTTACTCAAAAACCTACGGTAGTTGCCAGTTTTTGGGTTGAGGATAAAAGAGCCTCCCAGGCTACTCACAAAAATGGTTGTATCGTTTTCGATATGAATTCCGCGAGCTCCTACGCCCAATTCCCCGTAAGTAATGATGTTGGTTAAGTGATTTTTAAATCGGTACTTCTCAAGAGCAAAGACATGTACCAATTCGTTGAATTGTGTCCATCCGTTGCCCAGGCGATCCCAGTAATATTGTGGCGGGAATTTATAAAAGTGAGGGTCTGGTACAAAACGGGCAATTTCTTTCAAATCGGTATTAAAAACCACCATATCACCGGTCACATGATCGGAGGTGAGTATATGGTCTTTGTAGGGGTTTATGGACAAGAATACATATCGGTTCCACGGCCTATTTCCCCCCAAATTCCACGGTTCGTTATTGCGAAATTTTCTGGATCTGTCCAGGTCATCAAAGCTTACTTTTTGTCGGTAATAGATATTGCTTTGGCTATCTACTCCCTCCAGTATAAAGAGCTCATTCGGAGGCAGATCGAAATCTCGCTTTACCCGGCCTTTGGCACCTATTAGCTTTAAGCTTTCGCCAGTATAAATCCATAGCCCTTCGATTGCGGGCATCGATTCCCGTATGGGTATTGTGCTAAAATGAACCTCTTCAAGTAGTTTGCTCTGCCCATACCTGAGCACCCGATGAGCTGTAACCAGCCAAACGGCAGGTTCGGCCATATTGCCAATAACCAGTTGCACGGGCTCACCTTTCAGAGCGGTGGTGTCTATCTCTTCCCACCACCAGCTGCTTTTTTTAAGAATGGGGTCGAACAGTTGTATGTTGTAAGTTTCTCCCAGCTCTCCCAGCCATATCTTTCCATCGGGGCCTTCAGAAATAGATACAAAACTATTAGACTGGAGTTGACCAGAGTTGACATCGTAATGTTCAAAGCGATGTCCGTCATATCGATCTAAGCCCAAGCCTCCGGTCATCCACATTATGCCTTGCGAATCCATAAAAAAGGAGTTGGTGCTGCGGCTGCTCAGCCCCTCTTCCACGCCAATGGAGCGTTGGCTAAACCGATAGCCTTGGTTTTGTCCCAAGGAAATCTTGCAAACCAATAGCAACACGGACAGGCCAATGAGGTGTCTGAAAATATGGATTCTTAAGGTATTCAGGTCTAGTTGAGTTGGTCGGTAAATCTTAGGCTAAGATGCGATACATAATTCACATATAAAACTGGATTCTATGAATTAAAGGAAGGTTTTGGCCGAATTTTGTCCTCTGGTTGGCCGGATTTTACCCCTTGTATATAAAGCGTGCAGGTTGCCCGAAAGTAGCTTTGTGTTACAAAAAAAGGTATCTCTATGAAAGCGGTGTATTGCAAGTTAAGGCTGGCGCTCCTAATTCTGTTTATATGTTCAATCAGTAAAGGGCTGGTTGCCCAAAACCCGATTATCATTAGTAACTCCTATGTTATGGAGGTAGAGGGTGGAATTGAAGTGCAGGCTTTTGGAGTGTTTTTAGCCAATCCTATAAGTGTGACTATTGGTGGCTGCGACTGTGTGCCGGTTCCCGGTAAATTCAATAATCCAAACTTTATTACCTGCTTTGTCAGTCAGTCTTGTGGAGATGTTTCCGGTCAAATGACCGTGGTTACTCCAACCGGTCAAGGAACTAACGGACCTATATTCACTTTAGACTTTCCTGAAGTAATAAGATCTATGCCTTATATGGTGGTAGATGAAGAAACTGTTCCGGATAGTCTCATTCATCAGATAAGAATAAAGGCCCTGGGCGATGAAGAAAACCTGAGAATAGAACGGGGGTATTTTGAGTGGTCTGTTGCCACACCACTTCCCAGTCCTCTGCCCACTACCAGATTTTCGAGTCGGAGTACCAATAACGAATCCAGTCAGGTGCCTTTTGATTATACCGATGAGCAGTTCCAGTCAGCCATGGATGAAATAGAGTATCATGTAAGGGTAGACAGCACACTTTTAGACGATGTCACAGCCGATGGTATTTCCAAAAAACGCAAAAGAACGTACTTTACCCTTGCCGCAGAATTCCCAACGACTCAATACCCAGGGTACTTTGGTCTTGGCCTAACCTGGGGAGAAAATATAGATAATCTATCTCATTCGCCCACTATGACGGTCGATGCCGATTTTGATGTGGTGGCCTCCGGAGAGGTATATTCCATGAATCTGTATTCGGCTAATTTCTATGAAGTGTTTGGGCTAGAGCACGAGCAATCCTATGAGCAAACAGGGCTACTTAAATACCTTCCCAATTTTCTCTTTACCATGGATCAGATCAATGGACCTTTTCCTACGGCTCATTTTGCTAATATCTCTTTTCACAACCCGGGAGGAGTTACGGACTATCTCGAAGGAAGAACTCTTGAAATTGCTACCCCGCAGGTATATAAAAAGTATATGGGTACCACTGTGGTAGACGAGACCATTTCGTCCAATTTCTACCTGAAAAACCTTACTGACTCTATTTTGGACTATGAGTCTATAGAAGTTGTCTTTAGCGGAGATGATGCTTCTAGCTTCTCTGTAACACAACAACCGGCAACCGATGTGGCAGTAGGAGCACAGTCCTTGTTTACTGTATCCTTTACACCCACTAGTTCAGAACCGAGACAAGAAGCTACGCTCACCATCAATACGGATGATAAGAGTTATTACTCGTTTCCGATAATTGGCTTTGTGGCACCAGATGTAACGGTAGAAATTACAAGCAGCCTTTCGCCCAGCACCCAAGAGGCAACCATACCCATTCAAATTCAATTTTCGGAAGAAGTAACGGGTTTTGAGGCTTCAGACTTAGTCGTTGTAAATGCGAGTGTTTCCGATTTCGCCACCCAAGACAATGTCACTTTTACAGCTAACCTTACACCCATTGCCGAAGGAGATATTACAGTAAATGTGCCTGAAGCTTCGGCCGTAAACCAGTCGAATTTTTCGAATAAAGCCGCCAGTGAATTTAGCATTAAGTATGATCTCACGGCCCCGGAGGTTACCACTGTAACCCTGGAAGATAGCCCGGCTAAAGATGCCCAGGAGATTACCTACAAGGTAATGTTCTCCGAAGCCGTTCAAAACATTACGCTAGACGATTTTCAGGTAGATCTAATTGAAGGTTTTGCAGAGGGAATTGTTACTCAGGCCGAAAAAGTGAACGAAACTGAGGTTTTGGTAAAAGTTACAGTCATTGGCTCGCTATACAATAAAGCCGATCAGGTAATCCGACTAGGAATTAGCCAGGATCATAACATAGCCGATTTGGCCGGTCACCGACTTCTGGATTTTGACCCAACACAGATACCAACCCATACTACAAACCTTACGGAAGACGAAACCAGCGGAACACTTAACTTAATTCTTGAAGATGACGATGTACCAAGCGTTAGCCCCTTTAGACTGAATACCCTTTCTCTTTCTGTCTTAATTCCCAACTTGGGCCAGTACTACCCGCACGGAAATCCGGTAAAATTGGTGGCAGAGTTAGACAGCCTTAGTCCAAACATTAGCTACTACACGGGTAACGAAAATCTGGTATATGAAAGCGAACTAAAGCTGAGTGTTTATGTGCTGAATACAGATACCGATGCCTTTGAAAAAGCAGTTGACATTTCAGGTACAGTGAATATTACTGCCGGAGCTGATGATGTAGCACTTGATAGTCTAGAATATATTATGAGTTCTATAAAATTCAACAACTTAAAGACTTCGAACTCTACTATTGGCAATATCAACACCATTTTACTCGGCTTTAAGCTCAACCTGGCTTCTAACGGCCTTGTAGATGCTATTAATGAGCGCTGGCGAAAACTCCGTTATCCATTTAGTCCTATAAGGGTCAATGAGGTGAAATACAAGGAAGATGATTCTGAGGAGATAGAGTTCATTGAGCTCTACGATGGCGGTTTGGGAAATGTGACTATTAAGAATATGCACGTTGATATCTCCAATAGATCAGGCTCTTTTAATTTTCAAATACCTATGACCACCAACGATGAGGGATATTATGTACTAGGGTCTAGTAATACACCTAATGCTTCAAGTACAGCGCTAGACTCCTTAAATTTTTATGGTGGCACTATTTATTTTTGGACTCGTCAGTTTAAAGATTACTATAATTTTCATATAGACAAGCTGGAGAATATGTTTCAGGTGGAGTTGGGCGAACAATATAGTTATGGTCGCTTTCCACAAAATGTGGCCACCACAAGAAACAACAACTCAGGGTTTTATTACGGCCTACCCACTCCCGGTAAACCCAATACCATCTTTCTGGTGCCTGACACACTTAAGCTGAGTGAGAATTCTACCACCTTAGATATCGATGCTTTTGGGGGCGATGCCAGCGATAGAGAAGCAGGCGTAACCTATACCATTACAGGAGGAGCTGACCAGTCCCTCTTCAATATAGATGAATCGACCGGAGTGTTAAGCTTTTTAGCCGCACCTGATTTTGAAAATCCAACCGACAGTGATTCAGATAATGAGTATCTGGTAGAAGTAACCGCCAGTAGGGCAGCTCCTATAAATGACAGTGATGTCAGGCTGTTCAAAGTGGAAGTGCTTGATGTAGATGAAATAGCTCCTTCTCTTACTATAACCAGTAGTGTCAATGAATTTACTAATCGTGAATTCACTGCCACTTTCACTTTCAGTGAAGATGTTTCAGGATTTGAGCTGGAAGATATTTCTGTAACCAACGG
>NZ_DDDQ01000104.1:0-19082 GCF_002336325.1 Roseivirga sp. UBA1976
GCTCACGGCCGTCTACTCGATTGGCCGTAGTATTTTTTATTCTTTACTTCCAATTATTATAGTTCTACTAATCTGTAACACAAGCTCAATTTCCATTCTTAATATTTCCATATTTTTTGTAGTTGGAACAAATGGAATTGCTTTAGTTTCATCAAAATCTGGATTTGAATGAACTATAGAGCACCTTACAGAGTAGATTCGTTTTGTTAAGTTTCCAAAGAAGTTTGAGTCAGTGCTAAAATCAATTTTAGGTAGCTTTAGGGTCTTCGAGCATTCAAGTGTTGCTTCAGTTTCGAAATGGTCAATTATTCCTAAATTGTTTAGTTGTTCAGCTAATTCTTCTCTAGTAATAAATTGTCTTAATACCCGCTCAACTTTGATTTTGTCAGATGTGTATCTGTCACTTTCCTTTTTGAAAAAGTTAATTGCTTGGTTAACGTAATGGTTTGTTTTTGTGTGAAAGTCAGGTTTAAGAAGTAGCTTCTTTAAATAATCCGAGACAACATAGTATGCACTTTTATCAGAAAAGTATTCAATTACGTGATAATAACATATGAACTTGAATGGCAAATAATCTACTTTCTCACCAATATGGAAGTACTCAATTAGTTCAGGGATATATTTTTTATAGACTAAATTAATTTGTTCTGAAGGTAGTTCGCTGAACTGGTCATTTCTTCTAAAATATCTTCTGGTAAGGGAGTCAATGTTTATTGTTTCAAACCCAAGTCCATAAGTGTACTCAATATCGAAAAGAACTGAATTCAAAATGTTTCTTGTGTCGTTCTCAATTCCTTCCCCTGTTATTTTATCATAGTTGTCAATTTGGATAATTAACGGTGCTCTCCTAGAATACCTTCTTGCTCCTCGAAGAATTTGACTATACTTTGATATCAAATCATCAGATGTTGCTAGTTTCAAGGAAATGTCGAGTTCATTTTTAAAATAGTTCAACTTTATTTTG
Organism: Roseivirga sp. UBA1976; assembly: GCF_002336325.1. Taxonomy (NCBI): domain Bacteria; kingdom Pseudomonadati; phylum Bacteroidota; class Cytophagia; order Cytophagales; family Roseivirgaceae; genus Roseivirga; species Roseivirga sp. UBA1976. Next base: position 965 of record NZ_DDDQ01000104.1, read on the forward strand.
ATAATCTCTTTACCTTCTTCATCTCGGTCAATACCACGAAAACTACGATATGAAACTGTTGATAATACAATTTGAATTGATGAATCGGAATAAGTCCCAATGAAGTCACTATACAGATATGGTGCTTTCTCCAAAAGTTCCTTTAACACGTCTACATCTGATTCTTCTCGAATCAAGAAGTCTATGGATTCCTTTTCTTTTAATCCGTGTACAAGGTACATTGTCCGAATCTCTTCGTCAGGATATTGAACTTTTCTCTCTTCAATACTAAGGGAATATTCAGTTTTTAGTTGTTCTATCTGTTCTTTCATTTTTTCATATTACGGCCAACGTGTTTGTGTATGATTAGTGGCTTGCTTAAGCACCTAATTTAGCAAATAAAAACTGAATAGAAAATCCGCGAGGATTTTCGTAAATAGACGAGAACCAGCCATTAATTATACACGGTGTTGGCAACTGGCTTTTATTCTTCATCAAATCTTGATATATCAGTGATTTCTGCAAAAACTTCTCGATTTACATTTGTCTCAACTTGAATATCTAACTCTTTTTCTCCTTTTTTACCAGGTTTAATCGTAATCGGAATTACGTATTTGGGTAAATCCTCTTTATTTTTCGCATTTCCTAAAACCTTTTCTACAATATCATCTCCAAACTCTAAATCCATTCCAAATAAATATCTGTAAGTAAATTGATATGAAAATGGAATTGAGAATTTCTCTAAGCTATCAGTTTTTGATTTCAAGTGGATAGCTGTATTAATTGGTAAAGCAGAAGTATTGGTAGAAGGGATTTTCGGCAATATTCCAGAGCCAGAACTGCTTGCACTATCAATTCCTGTTGGTGCTAAATTTGACATATAACCATAATTGTAGAGTAAAAGTCTTGCTGAAGGTGCATTTGAATAAATAGTTTCTAATTGAGGTAATTTTATAGCGCTGTATTCATTCGTTCCCTCATATCTTCTTTTAGCTTCAAGAAATGCAACACCTTTAATAGAATCTCCGTCTTTGTAGGTGATGTCTAAAACGAAAGCTATATCTCCGTAGTTGGTTTCAATTTTACCTTTTTGTTTAAAGGCTTTTATGAATATATTATTAAACGTAGTGAGATATTCAACTTGAGAATAGTTCAATGATTTAATTGCAACTAAAATTCTCCGAGTTATATAATCTTCATCCCAATCAGTCGGATAAGCATCTTGAATTTCTTCTTGAATTCTCTCTTCTAAAATCTGACAGAATTTTTGAAGTTTCATTCTTTTCAACGTGTATGGTCTTAAGTATCTCATTTTTTTCAGCTTGTTGCCAACGTTGTATAACGCTCAAAAAAGTGAACGATATATTTCCAATAATTTATCAAAAGTGAGCGATAGCCAACTAAATATGGTGTATAACGCTCACTTTTTAAAGCTATAGGTTGATATCCAAATTGTCTAATGGTGATTGTATTTTCTCCCATCCTTTGTGTGTTATATGTGTATAAATTTCTGTGGTCTTACTGGAGTTATGACCAAGCAATACTTGGATATATCTAATATCAACTCCCTTTTCAAGTAAGTGGGTTGCAAAACTGTGTCGTAATGAATGCAACGTTACTCCCTTGTTAGTCTTAGTTTTTTGTAGAGCTTTTGAAAAAACACTTCTTAGACTTGTTGAACTATATTGTCCTCCCGTCTGACCTTCAAATAAATATTCCTTCGGTCGATATTTTTTAAAGTATTGTCGGAGTACGTCAAGGGCCTTTTGCGAGAGAATGGTTACTCTATCTTTTTTGCCTTTTCCCCCTCTTACAAATACACGCATTTGTTCGCTGTCGATATCAGTTATTTTTAGGTTAATCAATTCACCTGCTCTTAATCCGGAGCTATAAACCATCAGCAACATTGCCTTGTGCTTAAGGTTATGCACCGCATTGAGGATTGAAGCCACTTCTTTTTCAGTCAGTACTTTGGGGAGTTTAAATTCCTTAATGGGTCTTTCTATATGATAGTAACCCCTGTCTCGCCCTAGTACTTTTTCAAAATAGAACTTGATGGAATTTATATATTGGTTTTGGCTGCTTGTAGAAACCTTCTTTTGCTTTACCAAATAGGTTTGAAACGTCATTACCTCTTTATCGCCAAGCTTCTCGGGGGCAATGTCTGGAAAGTAATTAACGAACTGTTCAAAAAGTGAAATGTAGGTTTGAATAGTGTTGGGGCTGTAACGCCTTCGCTCGAGCTGCTCCAGATATTCTTTCGGGACTTTAGATTTCTCCTTTAGAATTGATGGTTTTGGATCAACCATTTCTTGCAGATTGAAAACTTGCTCTAGCCTTTCTTTTTGCCCTGGTGTAAATGGGAATAGCCAAACTTTAAATTCAGGATTCCAGTGACCCTTGAGCTTTTTGGCCTTTTTAATAAGCTCGCTATTGTATGGTATAGCAATGCCATAAAAAGACTTTCCTTCGATATGGATTGACTCAAGTTTCATTGTGTGTTTTTCAATTTAGCAAAAAACAGAAAAACCAACCTAATTGCTCAAGTTGGTTTCTACAATCTACTATCTAATATCTAGACTCTAGCTTCGCTCCGCCACCCAATTCTTAGCATTGATAAAGGCTTGAATCCATGGGCTCAGTACATCTGCTTTTTGCTCTGCCGAGTAATTTCTCTAGTTCCTAGGGAGGTTACAATAGTGCTCTTGTTAGACTTGATTGAAAGGGTGTTTTTTGAACAACTAGGTATTTCTACCTCTTTTTTCTTTTGGCTTTTTCAGCTCTCAAAATCTGCCTCATTCCCCTTCAAATTTGATTCATCAAAGGCTTTTGTATTCGGGCTTAGCCCCCAAATAATGTCCTCCATAGATGAATCGGTGGACGCCTAACCAGAACATTTAAACCAACATTCAAATGAAAACCTTAAAGAGAATTTTACCGCTCATGTTAGCGGTGTTTATTGTATGCTTTGCCTGCCAAAATGAGGATGGGATTCCTTCTAATTCGCCAGGTTCCGTTCAATTCAGTTTGGGCGAACTTAACTCAGGTAGCCGGGGAGCTGCAGCGCAAGAAAGTGAGTTGACAGATGCCCGAGCACTTGTTGTAACCGTCAAAGATGATCAGGGTAATATTATCTATGATCAGGAGCAAATTGAAGTCTTTAACTTCTCAGGGACCATGGTAGGAGCACCACTTTCCTTAAATCCCGGACATTATCAACTGACCGAGTTTTTGGTGCTGGACGAGCAGGGAGCCGTAATATTTGCTACGCCAATAGAAGGGTCAGCATATGATCACCTGGTCAATGACCCATTGCCGATTGATTTTGCGGTTACTACCGATGAAACGACTACAGTAGTGCCAGAAGTGATCAGTACCGAAGAATTCACACCGGATGATTTTGGATATGTGAGTTTCCGGTTTACTCTGGTAGAACATTTCAATTTCCTAATTGCTGCTTTCGCATTCGATGATGTGAGCCAGACTATTCAACTCACAACAGCCACTCTTACAGTCTTCGACCAAGCTTCCGGCAATCAGTTATATACTACAGAATTGGGAGCCAATACAAATTCAATTGCAATTAGAGATGGGTTCGATTACAGATTGCTCATTGAGAAATCAGGATATCAATCGGTTGAAATTAATTATGCGAATAGTGAGTTAAAGGCCTTTGCCGTTATCCCTATGGAAGTGATTCTACAGTTGAACAACTCAGCGCCTTCCATGAGTTTTATTAATAGCGGGCAAGCTTTCAGTGTTGAATTGGGAACCAGCGTTAACACTGGAGATTTGGACGGTGATGGAGATTTGGATCTGTTTATTACCAGAACCAATGGCCATCCCACCGAAGTTCTGTTGAACGATGGCAGTGGCAATTATTCCAACGGAGATAACCTTGGGACCTTAAATGTAATTGATGCTGCTCTTGGTGATTTGGATGGTGATGGTGATCTAGATGCCTTTATGGTTCAATGGAGTGAACAACCGAATTTGGTTTGGTTCAATGACGGTAACGGGAATTTTACCGATAGCGGTCAAACTCTTGGTAATTCAGCAACAAGTCGGGTAGAACTAGCAGATCTAGACAATGATGGTGACCTGGATGCCATAGTAGTGGATTACTATAACCTCCCAATCCTTATAAATGATGGGACTGGCATTTTTACCGAGGTAGGTATGATTACCGGAAGTATGGCGGCCAACGACATTTCAATTGGAGACCTTAATGGAGATGGCAGTCTTAATGTATTCGTAGCGAACTCAAATCCAACCTCGGGTCTGGCTGATTTGGTTTACTTAAATGATGGTAATGCTAACTTTACTAACAGTGGTCAATCTCTGGGGAACGATAGAAGCATGAGAGTGCATTTGGCCGATCTGGATGGTGACTCTGACCTTGATGCATTGATTGGTGGTCACGACCAGGGGAGTACAGTTTGGTTAAACAATGGTTCTGGCATGTTCAATAACAGTGGTCAATCACTGAGCAGTTTGAGAGTTACAGAGATCATCTTAAAAGACTTTGACTTGGATGGAGACATAGATGTATTTACGGTATCAGAAAATAACCAGCCTCATATACTTTATTGGAACGATGGCGCAGGTAATCTAACCAATAGTGGAATTTCGTTTGGAAACTTTAGTAGTGGAAGCGCAACTTCTGGAGACTTTGATGGCGATGGTGACCTTGATTTGTTTGTTACCAACGGCAATTTTGTCTCAGACATACTCTGGCTAGGAGAGCAGAACTAGTCAACTAGTAAATCCAATTTTAGAATATTAATTCCGGTCTGGGTAAGCACTCAGACCGGTTTCGTTTAATCCGGTTTGGGCCAACGCATTAAGCCCATGATACCTTGTCGCCAATGAAAAAAGTATCTCCATCTCCACTTGCAGGTACTTTTGGCTGATGTAGGTATTTATGCTCATTTTCTTTATTGAGGCTTTTCAGCGCTCTAGAGACCCGTCAATCTATTACAATTTTGATCTGTTGAAACCTCTCATCAGCCTTATTAGGGACTTTAATCAAGATTTTGGATTAATGACCTAGGGGTTGGTCGATTGGGAGTAATTCACAAAACCAGACCAAAATGAGAAAACTGAAAAACCTGGCATATGCCGTTATTTTAATAACAGTTACGCTGTTCGCTTGTGATGATGAACTGTCTCCGGACAAATCCATTCAGGGCTCTGTTCAGCTTGGTATTTCAACACCCAATAACCAGCGTGGAGGTGCCAATTCAGAAAACAATATGGCATTGGCCAGAACAATCGTACTGACTTTGATCGATCAGGAAGGCAGCCCAATATATAATCAGAAGCATTTAAGCTTGATAAACCATAATGGTGCTTTAATGGCTGAACCAATTACGTTGAACCCTGGCAATTACCAACTCACGGAGTTTTTGGTATTAGATGAAAAGGGTAATGTGATTTATGCCACACCCATTAAAGGATCTGATTTAGATCATTTGGTTAGTAAACCACTACCCATTGACATTTCAATTTCACCCAATGAAATAACCCGTGTCATTCCTGAGGTGATTGAGATTAAAGATTTTACCCTAGACGATTTGGGCTATGCTTCTTTCCAATTTTCAGTAGTAGAATATTTTACCTTTCGGGTAACAGCTTTTGTTTATGATGAATCAACTAAAGAGGTTGAGCTTTCTACTGCCGGTATTGCAGTTTATGAAGCCGGAACCAACAACAAACTGTATGAGGGAGAATTAATTGACAAAACCAATCGGGTTGCTATAGTGGATGGGTATGATTACGAATTGATTTTTGAAAAAGCAGGCTATCAGACTCTAAAACTCAACTTTAGTAATCAAGAACTAAAATCCTACTCCATTGAGGAATTGAAGGTAATTCTATATAAGAAAGAAGAGGAAGGCTTGCCCTCCACGAACTTTGTGGAAAGTGGTCAGATTTTCAATTCTTCAGGAATAGAAGTGGTCTCTGGTGATCTGGATAATGATGGTGACTTGGATTTGTTCATGACCAGAAGTAATGGATCAGCATCGGAGGTGTGGATCAATGATGGTGCTGGAAATTTCTCGAACTCTGGTCAGTTGATAGGCAACAGCAATGCTAGTTATGTGGCCCTTGGAGACCTGGATGGCGATGGCGACTTAGATGCCTTTATAACCAACACGGATAATCAGCCCAACACAGTTTGGAGGAACGATGGAGCAGCTCATTTTACAAATAGTGGTCAGCTGCTTGGCAATTTCTCAAGCTTATTTGCAGACCTGGGCGATCTTGACGGAGACGGAGATTTGGATGTTGTGGTTGGTAGCGCTGCAGGCCAGCCAAACAATGTATGGATTAATAATGGTTCTGGGAATTTTAGTATGAGTCAGGGTTTGGGAACTACAGAAGCACATTCGTTGGATTTAGGTGATGTTGATGGAGATGGTGATCTGGACATTTTCGTGGCAAGTTTAGATCAATCTGATCAGCTATGGTTCAATGATGGTAACGGAAGCTTTACCATGAGCGGGCAATCTCTCGGGAATGGGCGCAGTGTGAAAATTGCATTGGTAGATTTAGACGGAGATGACGATCTGGATGCTTTTGTTGCCTATTATAGGTTCAATTCCGCTCAACAATTAAACAAAGTACTTTTGAATGATGGTGCTGGTAATTTTTCTGATACAGGCCAGGAGCTAGTTAGCCACAATGTAAATGGTTTAGCAATGGTTGATTTTGACCTGGATGGAGATTTGGATGCATTGACCGTTTCTTATTACTCAGAACCTTACAAATTATGGATAAATGATGGCAACGCGACTTTCATCGAAAGCGATCTACCGCTTGGGAATCATTCTTCTACTGGCTTAACAGTGGGAGACTTTGACGGTGATGGTGATCAGGATTTTTTCGTAATGCATGTGGCTTCTCCTCACATACTTTGGCTGGGAGAGCAAAACTAGGTGATAATCTTTCAGAAGGATAGTAGCCAGTTTATCCAAACCACGACTAATTGGAAACAATGATAATGAGTTTGCTAGGGAAATATACCAACGAAAAATTAGGAGCTGCTTTAGAAATCACATCGGCTTACGATGTTTATGGAGCAGGTATTGGAACATTTACTCTCAGAGGCAAAACTTATGGAATAAGCGTTCACTATAATTTCGAAAATGATTTAGGTGATCCAACCGTATTGCAACTTTGGGCACTGGATACTTGCGGATATCAATACCTGGGAGCAGCAGGATCGACCCCTACCAAAGATGGTTCCCATGGAATCGAACTTGCAGGAGGCGTTTCAACCGTAAACTCCACTGAGGGTTTTTATGGATTGTTTACTAAAACCGTTTAGATTAAAAAGTAAATAAAAAAAGGATGTCTCAAAAGCTAACCGTCATTCCCGACTCCGATCGGGAATCTCTCGAAACTGGCTCCTAAGGCCGATGGAGATTCCCAGTCAAGCTGGGAATGACGAACATGGTGGCTTTTGAGACAGCCTCTTTTTTTATACTCTCTCCGCTACCCAATTCTTAGCATTGATAAATGCCTGAATCCATGGGCTTAGAATATCCGCTTTTTGTTCGGCAGGGTAGTTAGCCCAATTCCATGGGAAGATGGAACGTTCAAAGTGTGGCATAATGGCCAAATGGCGTCCATCCTTGCTGGCCAAGCCTGCTACGTGGTAATCGGAACCGTTTGGTGAGGCAGGGTAAGCCTCATAACTGTACTTGGCAATCACGTGGTAATCGCTTTCAGCTTCAGGAAGTCGGAAACGACCTTCACCGTGCGCTACCCAAATACCTAATCTTGTACCTGATAAAGAGCCAAGCATCACAGAGTTGTTTTCTGGAACCGTAACATTCACAAAACCCGACTCAAACTTATGGGCAATGTTATGGTCTAGTTTAGGATGCACTTTGTGTTCAGGGTAAAGTAGACCCAACTCACCCATCAGCTGACAACCGTTACAAATACCCAATGAAATAGTGTCTTCACGGGCATAGAAATTATCTAGTGCTGCTTTGGCTTTTTCATTGTACAGGAATGCTCCGGCCCAGCCTTTGGCAGATCCCAGAACGTCTGAGTTAGAGAAGCCACCAACGAAGGCGATGAAATTGACATCGCTTAAATCTTCACGACCTGCAATCAGGTCGGTCATGTGTACGTCTTTCACGTCAAAACCGGCCAGGTGCATGGCGTAGGCCATTTCTCTGTCACCATTTACCCCTTTTTCACGGATAATGGCTGCCTTAATTCCTGTTGAATTCTTTCTATTCGGGTCGAGTCCGAGTGCATCGTACTGACCACTGAAACCTTCAGGGAATTTAAACTGAAGCGGTTGTTTTTTATAGTTCTCGAAACGTGTTTTTGCCAGTTCCTTGCCAGACTGTTTTTGGTCGAGAAGGTAAGAGGTTTTATACCAGGTGTCTCTTAGACTTTCTATATCGAAAAGGTAGCTCTGGGTGTTGGTTTGAATTGAAAGGATTGGCTCACCAATAGGCGCTCCAAGTTCATAATTGATTGTTCCAAGTGCTGAAAGGTTACCCACTACCTCGGCCAAATGTTCATTAGCAATTTGAAGAACTAAAGCAGGCTTTTCAGAGAAGAATACTGAAATATCGTCAGCTCCTTTGATGGTTTTTAGGTCAGCAGAAATTCCCAGGTCTACCTGAGAGAAAGTCATTTCCAATAGTGCGGTGATTAACCCGCCAGCAGATACATCGTGACCTGCCAGAACTTTTCCTTCTTTGATCAGTTGCTGAACATAGTCGAACGTAGCGGCAAATCGGGAAGCACTCTTAATGGTCGGTGCTGAGGTTCCAATTTTACCTACTATCTGTGCGAAAGATGAACCCCCTAATTTGAAGTCATCACCAGACATGTCTACATACAGCAAGGTCGACTCAAAGTTTGGTTGAAGTACCGGCTCAACCACTTGTTTCAGGTCGCTTACTTCGCCAACTGCTGAGACAATCACTGTTCCCGGAGCGTAAACCACATCGTCTTTGTATTTCTGGGTCATAGACATAGAGTCTTTTCCGGTAGGCACGTTAATGCCCAATTCGCAAACAAAGTCTGAAAGGCCTTTTACACCCGCATAGAGTCTGGCATTTTCACCGGCATTCTTCGCTGGCCACATCCAGTTGGCGGAAAGGGAAATCCCCTTAATACCATCAGAAATAGGAGCGAAGATGATGTTCGTTAACGATTCAGCTACCGAAAGCTGAGAACCAGCTACGGGATCGATCAAAGCTGAAACAGGAGCATGACCAATAGTGGTAGCAATACCTTTAATGCCTCTGTAGTCCAATGCCATTACCCCCACGTTGTTCAAAGGCAACTGAATTGGTCCGGCAGTTTGTTGCTTGGCTACACGACCTGTTACACAGCGGTCTACCTTATTGGTGAGCCAGTCTTTACAGGCCACAGCTTCCAGTTGAAGTACGGCATTCAGGTATTCCTGAAGTTTTTTGGTGTCATAAGAAACCTCAGCATACTGACTTGGAGTTGATTTATCTTCCAATACGGTTTTTGGAGATGAACCAAACATATGGGCCAGCTCCCAGTTGATGGGGTGCTCATTGGTTTCTTTGTTTTCGAACTTGAATTTATGATCTCCTGTAATGTCTCCTACCACATAAATAGGGGCTCTTTCTCTTTCGGCTACTTTTTTGAGGTAGTCAATGTCTTGTTGCTTCATTACCAGCCCCATTCTTTCCTGAGATTCATTGCCAATGATCTCCTTGTCAGATAGGGTAGGGTCTCCCACAGGTAATTTCTTTACGTCAATTACTCCTCCGGTTTCTTCTACCAGTTCGGAAAGGCAGTTGAGGTGGCCACCGGCACCATGATCGTGAATGGAAACGATTGGGTTCTTATCCATTTCGGCCATGGCTCTAACGGCATTGTAAACCCTCTTTTGCATTTCCGGATTAGAACGCTGAATGGCGTTTAGTTCTATGCCTGAGGCAAACTCTCCGGTATCGACAGAAGAAACGGCTCCACCTCCCATTCCAATGCGGTAGTTGTCGCCACCCATCACCACAATTTTATCACCTACCTCAGGGGTATCTTTCAGAGCGTCTTCTTTCTTTCCATAGCCAATACCTCCGGCCAACATAATGACCTTATCAAAGCCATGTTTTTTGCCGTTTTCCTGATGCTCAAAGGTGAGTACCGATCCGGCTATTAGAGGCTGACCAAACTTGTTGCCGAAATCGGAAGCACCGTTAGAGGCCTTGATGAGGATATCCATTGGAGTCTGATAGAGCCACTTTCGCTCCGGCATGTTGGCTTCCCAGGCTCGTCCTTCCTCCAGTCGGGAGTAAGAGGTCATATACACGGCTGTTCCAGCCAGTGGCATGGAGCCTTTGCCTCCGGCCATGCGGTCTCTTATTTCTCCGCCAGAGCCTGTAGCTGCACCATTAAAAGGTTCAACAGTTGTTGGGAAGTTATGCGTTTCGGCCTTTAGCGAAATTACCGAGTTAAAGTCTTTGGTTTCAAACCAGTCGGCCTTGTCTTGTGTTTTTTGAGCAAATTGCTCTACCACAGGGCCTTCTATAAAGGCCACGTTGTCTTTGTAGGCCGAGACTAGCTTGTTGGGGTTTTGCTCAGATGTTTTCTTGATGAGTTTAAAGAGCGAGGTAGGCATTTCCTGCCCATCGATTATAAAGACTCCATTGAATATTTTGTGTCGGCAGTGTTCGGAGTTTACCTGAGAGAAGCCAAACACTTCACCATCGGTTAGTTTGCGACCCAACTGCCGGCTCACATCGTTTAGGTAGTCAATTTCCTCATCGCTGAGCGCCAAACCCTCTTTTTGATTGTAGGTAGCAATGTCATCGATATAACGTACCGGTTCGGGTTCAATGTCTATGGTAAAAAGCGACTGATCCAGCGAGGTGTATAGTACCTGCAACATGGGGTCGAAGGCTACGTTGGCCGATTCTACCTGCTCGAATTCTTCGATACGGGAAATTCCTGAAATACCCATGTTTTGGGTAATTTCTACCGCATTGGTGCTCCACGGGGTAATCATTTCCTTGCGTGGCCCCACGTAGTATCCTTTTAATTCGGTGGCTTCTATTGTTTTGGCATTGCCAAAAAGCCAGAGGAGTTTAGGAAGGTCTTGTGGTGAGAGTGTTTCAGAAAGGCCTACAGCATAGATTTTGCCTTGTCCGGCATCAAAAAACTGAATCATTAGATCGATTGCGTTTGGGTACGAATTACCCGCGCAAAATTAGAAAAAGATTTGGGTTTAAGAACTATAAAACCGGTGGTCAACCTTTGGTTTTGCACAGAAAGGTGTTTAAAAATACTTGTACGCCATTAATGGGTGACGGGTGAAAATACCTGTTCTTCTTTTGGGGTATTCTCTACCTGTTTTTTCACTCACCAAAGGCAGAGTTTTGTCTGGCAATCAACATATGTCAGCAGAAGCCAAATTCCTGCAATACGAGTTAGCAGGGGCTTTTAAAAACGGTGTGGGTGTGATTAGATGTTTAGGTGAATTTTTCTGAATCAGACTCAATCATTGCCACTATTTTTTGCAATGACCAGCCAGCAGGGGTTATCGCCAGAGTTTCATAATTGTTTTGAGGTATGCAATGCCTCAGACAAGGACCGGACTTTGAAGGTGGCCCCTGTCTTTTTTTAAAAGGAGAGGAGATACGTAAAAATACGTGTTTAATCTTTCGGGTATTTCATCGCTTTTGATCCCTGCCTACTTCCCTCAAATTTGTATCAACAGTCAATTATTAGTCTTCTTTGGTGACTATGGAGATTTCTCTCTTCAATTATAAACACATGCCATTAAACACGCACGCTTAGGTTATTCTCTTAGACTAGCCGACACTGTTGAGAGAAATAAAAGCCCTGCTCCTAAAGAGCAGGGCTTTACCATAGAAATGATGCAGGTTTCAATAAAGAAGGCAATATATTTAGGCGGTTAATGTACAGTAGACTCACTCAGTTTTTTAAATGACACTTAAACTATCAGATCATGAAAAGAATATCTAAAGAAGCCGCCCAAAGGTTACAAGTGGGTTGGCAGCAGTTACGACAGGAGTCTATTATCTCCTCTTTTGAGGTGTTTTCCGAAGACGATGGAGAGTTTAATCGCATTACCGCCCGAGACTTTGGCCAAATTTCTAAGGAGTTTTTAGATCAATTGATGAGCCTCGATTTGGAAAGCTCTTCAGATGGTCTTTGTCTTTGCCTGGGGGTGGAAGATGATAAAGTTCAGGTGATCTGGGAAATGAGGATCAATGGCGAAAAGACATACTATCAGGGAGATGGAGATCATTTTCTGACCTACATTACTCCCAATACTACACCTACTATTCCTCGCCTGGGAGAGTCGGTTAATTATAAAAATGAGGTTTGCGCCAACTGGGCACACATTCCTTACTTCGAAATGAATGCTATCTTCTTCGTTAATCTACAAGACAAGGACAAGGGAAGCGATCTGTTTCTTGGCAGACCAAGAAGGGTTCTGAAGTTTGTGATTCCCGTAGACGATATTCTGGTGATGCGTGAGGTTTGTACGGCTGGTAAGAGTCTTCTGGTTCACTATGGTGTGAATTACGGTGACGCGGCCCGGCAAATGATTCCTTTTGTGCCTCTCGTTCAAATTTATACACCTAATAAGAATGGGTTCCTGCAAGATGACCCCGAAGCTACATACTTGGATTTTGTAGGGCCTTGTCCTCCTAATTGTCCGGATTAATTTTCTAAGTCTTTATTGCAACATAGGAAATGAGTGAGATTTTTAATGAGTCTACCCTTGATGTAATTGTAAGAGCTTACGCATGGTATTTATTTGCACCGGTAATACTGGGTTTGGTCTATAGAAATAGACTCAACAGAACTCAGAAAATTATTTTCTATGTTGCTATTCTCAGCGCACTAAACTATTGGCTTGGCTACTTTATTGCCAAGATGTTCAAGAACAATTTGTGGGTGTATCATCTCTATGTGCCACTGCTGTTCTATTTCACCTGGAAAATTTACTCGCAAGAGCTCAAAAGCTTATTTTCTGTCACTTTTTTCAGAGTGATTTTAGTCATTGCCATAGGCTTTTTTGTGGTCAATACTGTGTTCTGGCAGCCGCTTGAACAACTGCCCACATACGCTATTTTCTCCATGTGTATGGTCTTTATTATATGGTGTGTGTCGTACTATTACTCTTTGCTTAAACAAACTCAATACAGGTCGCTGGAAAGGGAGCCTCTTTTTTGGTTCAATACCGGAGTGTTATTGTATTACTCCAGTACAATACTGCTCTTTCTTCTTGTTTTCAATATTTTGAAGGCGAATACTGAAGCAAATTTTATAGCTTCCATTATGAATGCTCTTTTTAACCTCGTTTTGGTAACGGCCTACTTGATATCATTATGGGTGAGACCTCCTCAATAAGTGCTGAGCAACTTCTCATTGGTTCAATGCTCGGCATGTTCTTATTGTCTTTGAGTATTGTCATTTTCTTTGTGGTATACCAGAGAAGATTACTCAGTCAGCAACAATTGCATCAAAGAAAGGAGGCCGACTATCAAAAGCAACTGCTCAGGGCCAACTTTCAGAGTCAGGAGAAAGAAAGGAACCGCATTGGCAAAGACTTGCACGATGAGGTTGGGGCACTGCTCACAACTACTAAACTCTATTTTCAACACCTTGATCAGGCTAACCCGCCCGAGCGCTTCAATGAAGTAAAGAATAAGGCCTTCAGTCTGTTGGAAGAGAGCATGAGCACCGTAAGAAGGGTTTCACATGACCTTAGACCGGTGGTTCTGGAGCGTCTCGGATTGGTCGAAGCCATTGCCAATGTGGTGGATAAAATAAACGAAAGCGATCAGGTTTATGTCAGCTTTCACCATGCCGTATCGACCAGTATAGACGATGAGTATGCACTCAATTGGTATCGAATTGTTCAGGAGCTGATAAACAACACCCTCAAACATGCCGAGGCTTCTAATATTCGGATAGAGTTGATAACGGAAAAGGATCAGTTGATTTTGAACTACAGCGATGATGGTAAAGGGCTGGGAGCGGAAAGCGACACGGCCAATGGATTGGGTATTCAGAATATGAGAAGCCGGTTGAGTCTTATGCAAGGAGAACTGGAAATGAAAGAAAGTGAGCCTGGTTTTCAGGTTGTTCTCAAGTCAAAATTAAAACCTTAAACCAATGATAAGAGTAGCTATTGCCGATGACCATAAGCTTTTTAGAGAAGGTCTGCGCTTTTTGATGGATCAAATGGATAACCTGGAGGTGGTCTTTGAAGCGTCTAATGGTCGAGAGTTGCTAGAAACTATTGCAGAGCACCAAACCGATGTGCTCTTATTGGATCTGGATATGCCAGAAGTAGATGGATTGGAGGCTTTAAAGCAGCTAAGACCCATTCAGCCTGATTTGGGTATAATTATACTCACCATGCACAGCGATGCCAAAATGGTGGCCTATCTGATGGAGCTTGGGGCCAACAGCTACTTATTAAAAGATACTAGCCCGGAGGAATTTCAAAAAGCCATAACCAGTGTGGTTGAGGAAGGATTCTATTTCAATAAAATGGTTTCCCAGGCCATGTTGGGAGGTTTGAAGGGACAGGTGAAAAAGAAACCAAGTTTGGGCTACAGGGAGAGCCTTACTTCCAGAGAAATTGAGGTGCTGGAATTAATTTGCCAGGAGTATACAGCCAAAGAAATAGCCGAAAAACTATTCATTAGTCACCGTACAGTAGAGGGTCATCGCAAGAATCTGATCGATAAGCTTGGGGTAAAGAATACAGCCGGATTAATCGTAAAGGCTATCAAAGAAGATTTAGTGCAAGTTTAACACATTATAAGGCTTCCCTGCTTTCTGCATGGAGTTGCTTCTCCATAAAAGTACTCAGAGGGTCGTCTTCGTAGTCGCCAAACTTACCTCGAATGGAATAGCCTAATTTTTCATATAAGGCAATTGCATCTTTAGAGAAAGGGCCTGTTTCAAGACGTACCGTATGAATATTCTTTTCAATGAGTAGAGTTTCCAGTTGATGTATAATCTTTTGAGCAAGACCTCTTCTTCTTTGCGAAGGGGGAACATAAATACGCTTTAACTCGCCATAATCGGCAAAGACTTTGACGGATCCTATGGCCACAATTCGTTCATGCTCCATGGCCCCATAGAAATAGACATTCTCTTGTTGCAAAGTTTCAATACTGTCCAGATGGCAGCTGCCAGAAGGGTAGAGCCGGCTTTGGTACTCGTCAAGTTCAGCAATCAATGCTTCTGCATCTTTCGGGTTTATTCTTCTTATTTCCATAGAGAGTCGGGTGTTTGTTCTTAAACTGAACGTGGTGCCAAAAACCTGTTCAAACTAATGTATAAAACTCAATTTTATCTGTTTCAAATAAGTTCATTTTCGAAAGATAAACTTTTGATAATCTTGCTGTTGTATAGTCTTTTGGCAGTCCTTTTTGCTTTTATCTTCCGTGATTGCCTGCAAGAGCTGTAATAGCAATTTCTAACACTATGTCACTTAATGCTTTACTCCAGACTGGGGTATCGTATTTTTAAATTATTTCCTTACCTTTGCAGTCCGTTTCGGGAGAGGCGGTCTCGAGTATTCGGGAATGTTCAACAAAAATCCTTCGTTGAGTGCCCTGGGCAGCGAAAGGAGTAATCACAGGGCAGATTATCATGTCTGAAGAAAAAAAAGCACCTGAGGCAGTAGAAGAGAAAGCTACTCCTCAAGTAGAGGCCGCAGAAGCCCAAGAAGTGGCAGTAGAAGAAGCGCTAGCTTCCGATGCCAAAAAAGAATCTGCAAAAAAATCATCTGCAAAATCTCAACAAAGCCCTGAAGATTTCAATTGGGAAGACTTTGAAACCAAAGGTTTCGGTGAAGGCTATTCCAAAAAGAAAAAAGAAGAGCTTTCTGCAATGTATGAAGATACATTGAACTCTATTGAGGAGAAACAAGTGATAAAAGCCACGGTAGTTTCTGTTGGAGAAAGAGATGTTGTATTGAACATTGGCTACAAGTCTGATGGATTGGTAAGTGCCTCTGAATTTAGAGATACACCAGACCTTAAGGTAGGTGACCAAATTGAAGTTTACATTGAAGAGCAAGAAAACGCACTAGGACAATTGGTACTTTCCAGAAGAAAGGCCAAGATTGTAAGAGCCTGGGAGCTTATTCAAGATGCGCTCGACAATGATAAAGTAATTGAAGGCTATGTGAAGAGAAGAACCAAAGGAGGTCTTATTGTAGACATCTATGGCGTAGAATCATTCTTGCCGGGTTCTCAAATCGATGTGAAGCCTATCAGAGACTTCGATGTGTTCGTTGGTAAGAAAATGGAAGTAAAAGTTGTGAAAATCAACTACACCAACGACAACGTAGTAGTATCTCACAAAGTATTGATCGAAAAAGATCTTGAGCAGCAAAAAGCTGAAATCCTTGAAAACCTTGAGAAAGGCCAGGTACTGGAAGGTGTAATCAAGAACATGACCAACTTCGGTGTATTCATCGATTTGGGTGGTGTAGATGGTCTCCTTCACATTACCGATATTTCATGGGGTAGAATCAACGATCCGTCTGAGGTATTGAGCCTGGATGAGAAAGTGAACGTTGTTGTTCTCGACTTCGATGACGATAAGAAGAGAATCTCGTTGGGTATGAAGCAACTCACTGAGCACCCATGGGATAAACTCGATGCTTCTATTGAGGTAGGTTCTAAGGTGAAAGGTACAATTGTAAACGTAGCAGACTACGGTGCATTCCTTGAGCTTCTACCAGGAGTAGAAGGATTGATCCACGTTTCTGAAATGTCATGGTCTCAGCACCTGAGAAACCCACAAGACTTCATCAGCATTGGTGATGAACTTGAGGCTGTGGTGCTTACGCTTGACAGAGAAGAGAGAAAGATGTCTTTGGGTATTAAGCAACTGACTGAAGATCCTTGGACTAAGTCGGATGTATTGACCAAATATGCCGTTGGTACCAACCATACCGGTATTGTTAGAAACCTTACCAACTTCGGTCTGTTTATTGAGTTGGAAGAAGGAATCGATGGTCTTGTACACGTATCTGATCTTTCTTGGACTAAGAAAATCAAGCATCCGTCAGAGTTTGTAAAAGTTGGCGATGAGCTGGATGTTCAGGTATTGGAATTGGATATCGAGAACAGAAGATTGGCCTTGGGTCATAAGCAGTTGGAAGAGAACCCTTGGGATACTTTCGAAACAGTGTTCACTCCAGGGTCAACGCATAAGTGTACTGTTATTTCTAAGAATGACAAAGGTGCAACACTCGAATTGCCTTACGGCTTGGAAGGTGTGGCCACCAACAAGCATTTGAAGAAAGAAGACGGTTCGAACGTGGAGGTAGGAGAAACTTTAGACTTCTCAGTAATTGAGTTCTCTAAAGACGACAAGCGTATAGTTATGTCTCATACCAACATCCACAACCCTCAGGCTATTGAGAAGCCAGCCAAGAAAAAAGCAGGTTCAGGTGCCGGAAAAGTGAAGATGGCTCCTGTTGAACAAGCTACGCTTGGAGACCTCGATGCACTTTCTGCTCTTAAAGCTGAAATGGAAGACAACACCAAAAAAGCAAACGAGAAGAAAGCAGCTGAAGCCAAGAAAAAAGCAGCTAAGAAAGAGGATGCTGCCGAAGAGGCTGAGGAATCGACTGAAGAATAATCAGTTACAGAATAGATTAAAAGCATCCGCCAAAAGCGGATGCTTTTTTTATTGACATAGTTGCGCTTTTGTTGGGGCAATTGATGAATATCCCTAAATTTGCGCTTCCAAAATGTGGCACATAGGCCGAGTGATTCCGAGCAATCGGGAAGGTCTGCAAAGAGTACTTAATCTTAATGCATCCGTACACTCAGAGCCCTTGACCATTCTAATGGCGCTGTGGCCGAGTGGCTAGGCAGAGGTCTGCAAAACCTTCTACAGCGGTTCGAATCCGCTCAGCGCCTCAACAAAAAAAGGTGACCCTTCAAGGTCACCTTTTTTTGTTGGCAGTAGGAAGGCTTGAATCGTGCCGCAGGTTCGAAACCTCAATTTACAGAGCTTCGCGAGCACCTTTGAAATATTATAATAGGGGTACTTACTTAAGTCACAAGAAGTATATTTCTGAACCTTGCCGCCATTTGTGTCCTCACAAATG
>NZ_DDDQ01000022.1:0-15229 GCF_002336325.1 Roseivirga sp. UBA1976
ATACCGGATAAAACAGGCCTTTTTTTGAGAGTTTAAGGTCTGTTTTTTTGCATGACGTTCTTTTCTTACATCGAACTCAGGTTAATCTATTCGTTTCGCAGGTTTTCGGCCGGATTGGTTAAGGCCGCTTTAGTGGCCTGCGAACCAATAGTAAGTATGGCTACGGTAAGTACCATTAAGGCTCCTCCGGCAAGCTCCCAAAACCCAATAGAAATGGTGTATTGTATGTTGTTGGCTATTGTGGTCTTAAAAATGTAAACAGCTATGGGTATACCTATGGCCGAGGCAATAACCAGTATCCAAATATAGCTTCTGGATAATAGGGCAACGAGGTGGTAAAAGCCGGCTCCTAACACTTTTCTGATGGTAAGTTCTTTAATTTTCGATTCCGCGGTATACACCGCCATTCCGAGTAGTCCCAGCAGAGAAATACCAATGGCAATTATAGCCAGCAAGCCGTAGGTTTTCATGGATGACGAAAGAGTCTGATAGGTTCTTTCAATATCCTCGCTATAGAATGAAGCCTGCAGTTCGTGATGTGTATCTATTTCGGACCAGGCATCATCAATCTTCTCAAGGGTTGCGGGCAGGTCTGCCGACTTTAGTTTCAGGTTTGTAAGGTAAAGCTGATTCTCTTCAGGTTGAATAAAAGCAAAGGGCTGAATATCGTTATAGATGGTTCCGTAATGGAAGTCTTTGATAACGCCAACGACCATACGATGGTCGTTGTAGTAATAAAAGGTTTTTCCGATAATCTCCTCAGGGTTTTCAAAGCCGAATTTCTCAACAAATTGCTCGTTGACTATCATTTGTTTGGTTTTTAATTGGCTTGTTATCTCACGCCCCGCTACCAACTGATGACCAAGGGTGGAGGTATAGCTCTCTGTGACCCGCATGCTATAAACCACTACAGAATCACTTGCTTCCGGCAGTTTAGCATAATCTGAATTAGTGCTGCCTGTACTTAGTAGAAAGGCGGATCCGGAAATTGATTCGATTTCCGGAATTTGGCTAAAAGCGGCCTTTACAATTTCGTAGTCATTGCCCTGAAGCTCCACATTTAGAATGGCTTCGGTGTTATAGCCTAAATCGAAATTGAGGGCGTACTGATACTGTTTATAAGCCAGACTCACCAATACGGCAAAACCAATTGAGAGTATGAACTGAATACCAATGAGCACTTTTCTTATGTTAATGCCTCCTCCAATTTTCATGTTAGAAACGCCTTTAATTATGGTCACAGGCTTAAGCCTCGTCATGATCAGGGCAGGAGTAGTGCCAGCCAGAAAACCAATGAAAATGGCGAAGAGTACGAAGCATATGTAAGTGGTAGTGGTCAGTTCCAGTGTGGTTGTTCGCGATATGTAATAGTTAAGCGATAGAAACTCAGGCCGTATAAGTCGGAACAGAAAGAAGGCTAAAACCAATGCAAGTAATGAGACAAGTACCGATTCGGTGATAAACTGGGTGAATACCTGGCTTTTTTTTTGCTCCAACCACCTTTCTTACTCCAATTTCTTTCGCTCTTTTGAGTGATCTGGCAATGGAGAGATTGGCATAATTGAAGCAGGCCGAAACTATAACGATTAAGGCCAGTATAATCATGGAGTTAACATTACTCTTGGGAACAACGGTCCACACCTGATTGTATTTACCGTCACCCGGAAAAATATCGTTTAGGCGTTCATAGGTTAGAGCTATGCTCTGTTGCTCCATTTTGGCGTTTTCTTGAGATGCTATTTGGTTCAGACTTTGCTCAAACGCACTCATATTGGCGTTTTCTTGCATTAAGACATAAGCATAGCTACTCCACATGGTGCTCCAGTTAAACAGATAGGTGGTTTGCTCATTATTGCGGAGCGAGCTTAGCGAGGCCAGAGCTTCAAAATGAAAGTGGGTGTTTTTGGGTAGCTCCTTGAGTACGGCAGTTATCGTATATTCTTTTCCGTTTCTTTCCAGTGTTTGTCCTAGCACATCCGTTGAACCATAGATTTTTTCGGCTAGGGTTTGGGTTAAAACTATTGAATATGGCTCTTTCAAAGCGCTTTTCGGGTCGCCTTGCAGTACCGGAAAACTGAAAATACGGAGAAATTCTTCATCAGTATAATACCCCTGAAAAGAATAGTTATTTTCTCCAGTTGCCAGATCGCCACTAAAGCCTTTAAACATTCCCGATACTCTCTCTACACCCGGAACCTCGGCCCTTATTCTGTCGGCAGTAAGTAAGGAAGTAGAAGCATAAGCCTGGGGTGCATTGTCCAGAAAAGTTCTTACATTATTGATGCGATAAATTCTGTCTTTGTTTTCGTGAAATTGATCGAATGAGTAAATCTCATTGACAAAGGCAATGGCGAGCAGGCCAACTGCCATGCTCATGGCTAAACCAAATATATTAATGGCTGAAAAGAGGCGGTTGCGCGATAGGTTTCTAAAGGCAACCAAAGTGTAATTCTTAAACATGGCAATGTTGTTGTTTTGAGTTTGAACCCTGAGTTTCTTAGCTACTGAAGGTCGAAGCAGTTTGAGTACTTCCAGCCGGTATTGTGTGCGCGCTTTTCTTTGACCGTATTGTTGAATGTTTGAGTAAAACTTTTCCTCCAAATCACCCTGCAACTCCTCGTAGAAGTCATCGTGGCAGAACCATGTCAGCAGTCGGGTGAAATATTTAGGAGGTCGATTATTCATTTCTTAGTGATTCTGTGGGATTAACCAGGCCAGTTCTCCAAGATTGATGTACTACTATTCCCAAGACAATCGCCCAGGTTCCAACAACGGTGAGAAGTAAATGCGGAGTGGATATCTGAAGCTTTATGGCAATGGTGGGGAAAATTATTTCCCTAAAAACTAGGAATACAAGTGGTAGGGCAATGAGTGTGGAGATGAATAGTGTCTTAAAAGATCCGCGTGAAAGCAAGGTAATTATTGAGCCAATACTTGCTCCCAATACCTTTCTTATTCCAATTTCTTTGGTTCTGCTTTGTGTAGCATAAAGAGCCATACCAAACTGACCCAGAAGAGCAATCACTACGATGGATATTCCGGTGATACTGAGGATGTTCATCATATTGAAAAATGGTCTATAGTTATGTTCGATTTTATCTGTCACGAATTCTGTTTCTAGCGGTTTGTCACCAGCAATGCTAGACCAAAGACCTTCAAGCTTGCTTAGTACCTGGTCTGCATTGGCAGGTTGCAGTTGTATAGTGGCGTACTTAGTGAGAAGAGTGTCTTTTATGTTCCTGATCATAAGTGGAAGCCTGTTGTCTTCCAAACCATCGTAAATGTAGTTGTCTAATACACCCACGATCAGTAGCTTTTCTTCAACATCATAATGATCAATGATTACTTCAGTATTGAGTGCATCTAGGGTTGACACACCGATAGAAGCGAGGAAATTCTCATCGACTAGAATTTCGTTGTTAAGGCCTTCGGTAAAGCCTGAACCTATGATTAACTGTGGCGAATAAACCTGGCTGAACCTCTCATCCGTTGTAGCATAGCGAGTTGAGAAAGTGTCCATTCTGTCCGCACTGAATCCGAATCTTCTGGACATACCGCCAGTTCCGGGTATTATAGAGGTAAAAGAGAAGCTCTCTATTTCTGGAATTTTACTCAACTCTGCTTCAATTAATTTCGGATCAACTTTTTTAAGCGGAAAGGCGATGAGGTCAGCAGAAGTAAACCCAAGATCTGTATTAAGTATCTGATATCTCTGATTTAAACTAAGAACTACAAACAGAATACAAAAGGTGGAGAAGGTGAGCTGAATGCCAACAAAGACTTTCCTTAGCGTTGAAATTCTAATTCCTTTTTTGTTGAACGACTCATTGATTGAGGCCAATGGTGAGATTTTCGAGAAATAAAGGGAAGGTAAGAATCCGGCAATAAAACCGACCAGCAAGCTGAAACATACAAACCAGGTGATGATCTCAACATTGAGCTGACTGGTAAAGAGCGCTGAAAATTCAGAGATGTACATCTCGAAAAACGGCACTAAGTATTTGTAGAAACATAATGCTAAGACAAGGGCCAGTAGTGAGAAAACCACGGTTTCAACCAGAATTTGACTAATAATCTGACCCCTAGAACTGCCGTTGATTTTACGAATTCCAATTTCTTTGGAGCGTTGAATAGCCCTGGCAATAGAAAGGTTGGTGTAGTTAAATGATGCCAGCGTAATTAAAAGTGCAATTGGTGCGATGAGAATAATGAGGGCTGTTCTAGAATAGACATGCCTGTGGTCTGCTATTAGCTCCTTGCCAAACATTATGCTTGAAACAGGCTGCAATTGCATGCTGTAGGTGTTGCCATCAGCTATTGCTGAGGTCATTTCATTGCTGAGCTGTTCAAAGTGCGATTCTAACTGATCGATATTGGAATTCTGGTTCAACTTTATGTAGCTGTAATAGCTTTGATCGTAGTTTTGCCACCTTTTTAGTACGGATTCAAATTCCTCAGGACTTATTCTACTTCCCAGGAATTCTATATTCGAGAGGAATTCAAAGTCGAAGTGAGATTGCTTTTTAGGAGATTTAATTACGGCTCGAACAATTGATCCAGATTTCGT
This sequence comes from Roseivirga sp. UBA1976, assembly GCF_002336325.1. Classification (NCBI taxonomy): domain Bacteria; kingdom Pseudomonadati; phylum Bacteroidota; class Cytophagia; order Cytophagales; family Roseivirgaceae; genus Roseivirga; species Roseivirga sp. UBA1976. The sequence goes on from NZ_DDDQ01000022.1 coordinate 4,568, forward strand.
TTGCTTGCCAATAGCACTTTCATCACCAAAAACCTTTTGAGCTAGCTGGTCAGTTATAACAACTGACTGTAGATCATTGAAAAGATCATACGGGTTACCTTCTACCACTTCAAAGTTGAACATATCTAAAAATGCCCTGTCAATGGGATAGCCTGCTATTCGTATTTCCTCGCCTTTCTTTTCAAAGTAGCCAATCATATTGGTGAGAATAATGGAAGAGGTTTCAATTTGAGGAATTGAGTTTAAGTGCCATTTTAGGGCAAAAGAGGAGGTGGCCCAATTCATTTTGCCATGAGGGCTTTCAACTGTTGTCGTGACTCTGTAAAGCCTATCCACATCTTTAAAGTCCTTGTCATACTGATAGCCAGTATAGATCATGTTCACGGCAAACAAACAGATGGTGAGCGCTGCCGCCAATCCAAAAATGTTTACGGCACTAAAAACTTTGTTCCGCTTCAGATTTCTGAAAGCCAATAGAAAGTGAAACTTAAGAAGGGAGGTGTGAATGAACTTCGGAAGTTTCAATTCGCGCTTTACTACCGACATTCGCACCATCTTCAAAACCTCTTTCCTATAGATAGCTTTCGCTTTTCTTGGCCCTCTGGTATTGGTGTTTTTAATGTATGACTCTTCTAAGTCGCCCTGTAGTTCTTCAAAGAGGCTGTCATGGCAGAGCCATTTGAAGATTTTCGTCCAGAATTGTGGTGTTTGATTGCGTTCCATTAGGCCTGTACTTTTTGAAGTGCCACTTTAGGGACACTGCTCCATAAATCTTCTCTTAAAGCTTTGGCTTCTTCCAAAGCACTTTTGCCAAGATTGGTTACCTGGTAGAAGCGCTTTCTGCGGCCACCTCTTTCTGCAGTTGCTCCTCCGTACTCTGAGCTGATAAACCCTTTTTCATCCAGACGGGTAAGGGCAGTGTGTAAAGCTCCACGGCTTACGCTTCGGCCTGTGCGTTTTTCGATTTCTTCCTGAATGCTCACTCCATACGCATTGTCTTCCAACACCAGAATAGTGAGAAGAACAACCTCCTGGAATTCGCCTAAATACGTGCCTTTCATTGGTTTGATTCTTAAATGAAGACTAAATGTATGAAATTTATTTCTTAAATGAAGACTAAATAATCAAAACTGACCATCATCCATTAAAAAAAGAGGAGCTCAGAAGCCGGCTTATCGTCTGTCAGGCCAATTTTCAGGCGGGTTTAGGCAGATCTTTTTTTGTGGCTTTCAGGCTCCTCTTATTTAAGCAGAAGAGGCTAAGGCTATTCGCTCCTAAGGTTTTTAATCGGGTTGCTAAATGAAGCTTTGAGTGTTTGAAATGAGATGGTCAGAAGAGCGATAGCTGCCAGTATAACTATGGGAACGATGAAGAGATTTGCCCGAATAGGTATGCTGAATGCAAAGTTCTGGAGCCATTTATGGATGGCCAAATAAGCCAGGGGTACGGCTAGTAAATTGGCTATGAGAATTAACACCATGTACCTTTTGGAAAAAAGTAGAGTGATTTGAAGGCTGCCTGCACCCAATACCTTCCTTATGCCTATTTCCTTAGCTTTCTGAACTACAGTGTAGGAAGCTAGCCCGAAAAGCCCCAGACAAGCAGCAAAAATGGCAAAGCCGGCAAAAGCATTGAAGATACTGGCAAACTGCTGGTCTTGTTCATATTGGCGGTTAAAAAAGTCGTCCATAAAGAAGAACTCCAATGGGTTACCGGGAAAAGCCTCATGGTATTTTTCTTCAATTTGCTCTAAGGTAGCTTTGGTATTTTGCGAGTTGATTTTTAGTGAGAAATATCGGGTGGTAGCCGGAATGTAGTAAAAGGCACTGGCTACATAGCCTTTGTGCAACGATTTCCAGTTATGATCCTTCACAACTCCACGAATTAAGCTTGTGTCTCCGCTTATAATAAGTCGTTTCTCCAGGGCCTCCTCTGCTGTGCCCAGGCCAAACACCTTGAGTGCCTCTTCACTTACAAGCACACCATTGCGGTCCATTTCATCGGGCGAGTCGTAAGCATCCGAGAAGTCTCTTCCACTAATCAGCTCCATGCCATAGGTTTCCATAAAACCTTTGTCAATCCAGGTGGCATCAATACGCTTTACTGCGCTTTGTTCGGTATCCTCTCTTCTGGCATTAGTTGCAAAAGAATAGCCTGCACCCGGAATGCTCCGGGAGGAGGCGAAGCTTTCTACTGTGGCAATAGATTTCACCTGGTTTTTAAAGGCTTCAAAGTTTTCAAGGCTCACGCCCACACGGGGTCCTTTTATAACAAGTACCTGATCCATTTGAAAACCGGTATCTCTGTTTTCCATATAGCGCAATTGCTTTGAAACGGCAAAGGTTCCTGCCATGAGGAGCGTAGAAACCACAAACTGAAACACCACTAGTGCTTTTCGCACGGCAAAACGGTCTTTCTGTCCACCAGATTTTTGGCTTTTGAGTGCATTTACCGATTGGTAAGCCGAAAGAATAAAGGCAGGGTAGAGGCCTGCAAGCACAGGACCAACTACTATTAGGGTCAACAATAGGATTTGTATTACCGGGGCATTCCAGGTGAGTTCCAAAGGCAAGTCAATAACCTCGCCCATTATGGGTAACAACAGGTAGGTGATGGCCAGGCCAAGTGCAACGGCTATTAGGTTTATCCAGAACGATTCGGTAAGAAACTGAGCAATGAGCTGCGGCCTTATGGCTCCCATTGCTTTTTTGATCCCCACTTCAACACCGCGTTCGGTTGCTTTGGCTGTAGAGAGGTTGATAAAGTTGATCCATGCAATAACTAGTATGAAGAGTGCTATTACTATGAGAAAGTAAATGGTACCCATGTCTGTTTTATTGGCCTGTTCGCCATCTTCATTATCAATACTCGATTGCAGATGCACATCCAGTATAGGTTCAAGAGATAGCACTTCCCGGGTGCCACTGCTTTCAAGCTCTTCAGCTCTATACCGATGCATGAGATTGGCTATTTTTTGTTCTGCCTGCTGCTCTGTTACCTGAGGGTTTAGTAAGGCATACACAAAAAAATTGGTCCAGCCCCAGTCGGCTCCTGGTTGGGTGTATTGGTTGCTCTGTAGTACTTTTTGCAAGGGCAGGAGTATGTGGAAATTGAGGTGCGAGTTAGCCGGAACATCTTTTAGAATGCCGGTAATAGTAAACTCTTCATTGGTGTAACCTCCATTAATTCGCAGACTCTGCCCAATGATTGCATCATGGCTAGAACCAAAATATTTATCGGCAATTTTCTGTGTAATAACCACGGCATTCGGACTGCTCAGGGCTGTGTGGGCATCGCCCTGCAACAATTCAAAGGAGAAAATGGAAAAGAATGAGGGTTCGGTGAAAAGTACTTCTTCTTCAAAAAAAGGTCTCACGCCACCTTTCTGGTCGGTTCGTTGTACAATGGCACCTCCATAGTATGGGTGAACGCGCGCTGCCTGTTCAATTTCAGGAACATCTTTGAGCAAAGCAGGGGCAAGGGCAAAGCCGCAATAGAGGCCTGTGTTGCCATATTCTCCATTCTGATAGGCCGTGGTGAGCACACGGTATATTCGATCCGATTTGCTGTGAAACCGATCGAAGCTCAACTGAAACAATACGTATTGAGTGATTATGAGGCAGGCAGCAATGCCAATGGCCAGCCCGGTTATGTTAATAAATGAATACAGTTTGTTTTTGGCCAGGTTTCTAAAGGCCAGTTTTGAATTAATGCTGAACATGGGGTTGAATGTTTGAGTTTTGACGAATGATTTTACGGCAAAGGGTTTGAGAAAACGGACCACGTCTATGCAGTACCAAAATGCTGCATAGTTTTTTCCTTTATCCTGCTGCCTGTAGTAATAATCCTCCTCAATATCGCCCTCTATTTCTTCCAGAAGTTCCGGTTTGCAGAACCACCGGAGAAACCGTTGGGCTAAACGTGGAGGAGATTGACCTTGGATAGACATATGTTTATGTAGTGAGCTTTACCTGAAGAGCCTGTTGGGGTATGGCATTCCAAAGTTCTTCTCGTTGTTCACGGGTTTCTTCGAGTGCTTTTACTCCCGATGAGGTAATGGTAAAGTACCGTTTGCGCTTACCACCTCTTATGCTGGTGGCTTCTCCAAACTCGCTACTTACGAGCCCTTTTTTTTCCAGCCGGTTCAACGCTCCATGAACCGTGCTGAGCGTTACTTTTCTTCCTGTTTTTTTTCGGATTTCATCCTTGATACTCACGCCATAAGCTTCCGGATAGAGTACGCCAATAGTGAGTAATACAAGTTCCTGAAATTCACCTAGGTTTGTTCCTTTCATTATATAAAATTCGTATATGACGATAAAATGAATAGTTCAATAGAGTTACTTATTTAGGTCACATAGAAGTAAATAGACAATTTGAGCTAGAAGCTGTGTCTTCACAGTGCCATGTGACTGAGTATGTAAATCTATAGTTTAATTCGTAATTGACGATAATATCCTTAGACGGAGATTGAGTCAAAAAGTTTTTATGATCTGAAAAGTATTAGAAAAGAGTGCCGATGATCAATCATCGGCACCTCCGAATTTTCATTCGTTTCTTAGCGTTAGAGCCGGGTTAGAGCGGGCGGCTTTCCAGGTTTGTGATCCTATGGTTAGAAAGCCTATGCCAAAAATAATTATTACTCCCAGGCTCAATTCCAGTAGTCCAATGTTTGCCCGATTGGCCTGATCGGCTAAAATCAGTTCATCGAATAAATAGTAAGTGGCTGGTACAGCAATGGCCGTGGCCAATAGCAACAGGAGCATAAAACCTCTGGACAGTAGCGTAATAAGGCTGCCTTCGGTGGCACCCAATACTTTACGTATACTTATTTCCTTTAGTCGGGTCTCTGCAGTATACACACCCATGCCCAGTAGCCCAAGCGAAGCAATACATATGGTTAAGAAGGCCAGGAAACCTACCAGGGTATAGGTGACTGAAAACTGTTCATAGGCTCTTTCCAGACCATCTTTATAGAAATATCCTTTAAAGTCGTGCACCTCATCGAATCCGGCCCAGGCCTCTTCTATTTTCTTGCGGGTTGAAAGTAAATCGTTGCTGGAAATCTTTAAACTTAGCATTCGGGCTTCTTGTGGTTTATGTCTGAAGGCGAAGCATTCAATCTCAGAGTCCAGGGTGGCATAATGAAAGTTTTCAACCACTCCCACAATAGTTAAGCGTTCTCTGCCGAACTTCAGGCTTTCGCCTATGGCTTCTTCGGGGCTGCCCAGTTTAAAGTGCTTTATAAACTGCTCGTTCACAATCATGCTTTCTTCTACCTCTACCGAGTTTTTCTCAGGAAAATTGCTGCCGGCCAGCAACCTGTGTTTCATTAAGGGAATATAGCGATGGTCTATACTAGAGTAATAGACCGATGCAGAATCCAGACCATCGTCAGACTTTACCTGGTTGGCCCAGCGGCTTCCAATACTCAGTATATGTGATGACTTGGCAATGTCTGTAACCTCCGGAATTTGCTCAAACATGGCTTTGGTGAGTTGAGGGTCGTTGTTCTGAAGGTCAATATTCAGCACGTTTTCCGTATCGAAGCCCAGATTAAAATTCAAAGCATATTTGAATTGTCTATGAGAAATGGAGGCTGATATAATGAACATCAGCGACAAGGTAAACTGAATGACGATGAGTGCTTTGCGTAGGTTGATTTTTGAAAAAGCCTTGGGGCCTGATGCGCTTTTAAGCACCTGAATGGCCTTGAGTTTAGAGAGGAACAAAGAAGGTAGAAATCCGGCAAAGAAGCCTACCAAAAGCGCAAATGCGATAAAGTAAACCAATACAATAGGCTCGTGCTCCAACCGCAACGTACTCTGAATTTCCGGGTTGAGGTTGAGAAACATTGGCCGAATAAGAAAGAATATAAAGTAGGCCATTATGAGTGAGGCAAGCGATATAAGACAGGCCTCAACAATGAATTGAGTAAACACCTGCTTACGTTGTGCACCTACTACTTTTCTTACCCCAACTTCTTTGGCTCTCCGTAAAGAACGGGCTATAGATAGGTTGGTATAGTTGAAACCGGCAGAAAGTATTACCACGAAGGCTAGGCCTGCAAATACCCAAATAACCTCGCGGCCTATACTAGGGCCTAGTTGGTTGCTTGTGTTAGAAGGCCCCAACATTATTTTGGTAATGGGCTGAGCCGCCAACTGAATGTTTACTTGTTTCGATTCACTGTTTTCGTCAGCGGCAATGGCGTTGAGACGATTTTCTATGTCGGCAATGTCAGTTTGGTCGTCCAGCCTGAAGTAAACATAGTTGGACCACATGTTTTGCCAGCTCAAAAAGCCTCTGTTGTCTTCGTTTTCGATTTCGAAGGTTGAGAACGAAACCAAAGATTGAAAGTCCATGTGAGAGTTGAAGGGAGGGTTTTTGACCAGTCCCGTTACCTGATATTCGTGTTCGGCCACGGTAATGGTTTTACCCATTGGGTCGGCTTCTCCAAAAAACTTGTTAGCGGTTTCTTCAGTCAGTACAATGGAGTATGGTGCTTTTAGAGCGGTGGCCGGGTCGCCACGGTATAGCTCAAAGGAGAGTACATTGAAGAAGTCTTCATCGGCCCAGAATCCGCTAATCGGTATTCTTTTGTCGCCAATTAGCCCATCTCCATTAAACCCGCGACTCATAATGGTGATGGCTTTCAGGCCGGGCACTTCTTCTTTCATTCTTTTTCCAACCAGTATTGAGGTAGAGGCAAAGAGGCTGGGGTCGCTCTCTAAATAGCTGTGGGTATTATTGATACGGAAAATCTTTTCAGCCTCGTGATGAAAGCGGTCGTAGTTTTTTACTTCTACAAACATGGTAATCATAATGAGGCAGACAGACATGCTCACAGCCAGACCAAAAATATTAATGGCCGAAAAGAGCTTGTTTCTGGCTATGCTTCGGATTGATGTTTTGAAATAATTTTTGAACATGATGAATTGAGTTAATTGATTCAGAAAATTGAGTTTTTTGACCGTGTACGGTTTAAAGAACCGTAGTGTATTGAGTGCATAAAGCCACCGGGCTTTACGGGCTCCTTTTAAACTAAGGTGCCGTTCAAAGTGCTCGTACAGATCGCCCTGAAGATCTTCCAGTAACTGAGGCTTGCAGTACCATTCTAAAAAGCGGTCGGCCCAACGTGGCGGTATGTTGTTTTTATTCTTCAAGCAATTTTAAGGTTGAAGTCGGGAATTAAGCTCCACAGCTGATCGCGCTGTTGTTTGGCTTTGGTTAAGGCCACTTTGCCGGCATGGGTTACCGTAAAGAATCGCTTTCTGCGCCCACCTCTTTCTTTGGTTGGTTCGCCCAAATGAGATTTGACATAGCCTTTTTCATCAAGACGGTTGAGTACAGCGTGCACCACGCTGAGTTTGACCTTGCGCTCTGTTACTCGTTCTATCTCATCACAAATGGCCACACTGTAGGCTTCTTCCATAAGTGCGGCTATGGTAAGCAATACAATCTCTTCGAATTCGCCCAAATTGGTTCCTTTCATTTTAGTGTTTTTATTCACTAAATGTATAAAAAATGAATCAGTCAGAAATTATTTCTTATACAAATAATGAAGTTATGTTTCCGCTTGTGTTGAGAGTTGCATAGGTACGTCTATTTAAGAGAGGGTAGAAGTGAGTTTAATTGAACTGTCGGATAGGTGTGTTCAGTTGTTGAAAAGAATGTGTAGGGCAATTGGGCCAGGTCATAAAAAAAGGGAAACGTTTATGCTCCCCTTTTTCAATTGCTTCGTGTATGATTACACGGTCATTATCTCTTTCTCCTTGAGGGCCAGGAGATCGTCCATCTTTTTGGTATATGTATCTGTAAGTGCCTGAACATCGTCTTCAGCAGCTTTAATGGCGTCTTCAGAAACACCTTCTTTAAGAAGCTTTTTAAGTTCATCGTTGGCTTCTTTTCTGGCGTTTCTCACGCTCACTTTACCGTCTTCGGTAACGCCTTTGGCTTGCTTGGCTAGTTGCACCCTTCTTTCTTCGGTTAGTTGCGGCACATTGATAATGATGTTTTCTCCATCATTTTGGGGGTTAAAGCCCAAATCGCTATTGATAATGGCTTTCTCAATTTCTCCTATAATAGATTTTTCCCATGGTTTAATAAATATGGTACGGGCGTCTGGAGTAGAAACTGAAGCCACCTGATTGATGGGGGTTGGTGCACCATAATAAACCACCATAAGGCCATCCAGCATACTGGGCATGGCCTTGCCTGCCCGAATCTTGGCTAGCTCTACCTTTGCATGAGATACAGCCTTTTCCATCATTTCTTTGGCAGTGTCTAAGTATATTTCTATCTCTTCCATATCAAATGTTAGCTAATGAGTGTTCCAACTTGTTCTTTTCCTTCAATGAGTTTTTGTAGGTTGCCGGGTTTGTTCATGTCAAAGACAATTATGGGTACATTATTTTCCTGACAAAGGGTAAAGGCGGTCATATCCATAATATTATAGCCTTTGCTAATAACTTCTTCGAAGCTAAGCTTTTCGAACCGAACAGCATTAGGGTCTTTTTCAGGGTCGGCAGAATATACTCCATCAACCCGTGTCCCTTTTAATACAACATCGGCCTCAATTTCAATGGCTCTAAGACTCGCTGTAGAGTCTGTAGTAAAGTATGGGTTGCCTATACCCGCGCCAAAAATAACAATTCGTCCTTTTTCCAGATGCCTTACGGCTCTTCTTCTTATAAAGGGCTCACACACTGCTTCCATCTTTATACCAGACATTAGTCGGGTATACATACCATGTTTTTCTAGTGTACTCTGAATAGCCATGGCGTTTATTACGGTGGCCAACATGCCCATGTAATCGCCTTGAACTCTGTCTATGCCTGAAGCTTCGGCCTGCACTCCTCTATATATATTGCCTCCGCCAATTACAATGGCTACTTCAACCCCCTGGTCTTTTACTTTTTTTATTTCAAGAGCATATTGCTCCAACCTTGCCGGATCTATACCATAGTTCTGCTTGCCCATTAAGGCCTCTCCACTAAGCTTCAGCAGTATTCGTTTATAAGACATTCCCTTTGTTTAAAACTTTATTAGTACTTGATTTTTTTCTACACTGTCGCCCTTTTTCACTTCTACACTTTTAATGCTTCCATCTCCGGCTGCTTTTAGTACGTTTTCCATTTTCATGGCTTCCAGAATCAGAAGCGGGTCGCCCTTTTTCACTTCCTTGCCTTCTTCTACCAAAATGTCTAATACCAGGCCTGGCATAGGTGCTTTGAGGTCGTTAACGGCCTGTACTGCTGACATGTCTATCCCCATAGACTCAAGGAGTACATCCATTTTGTCTTTGAGCTGAACGGTATATATCTGCTTGTTAATTTTGATCTCCGCAGTTTTGGTTGCCTGATCCAGTTTTAGGATTTCGGCTTTGAAGGTTTTGTGGTCTTTAATAATAAGGTGTTTGTTGTTAGTCTTCTTATGAATAGACCAGTTGATGGGCGAGCCATTAATGGTGGGCTGCTCACCATCAAATTGAATTTCAATTGGATTTCCTGAGGCAGTTTCTGTACGATACATTGAATAAGGTTTGTTCTCGGATTAATGGGATATTTCATCGGAAATTGAAACACCCTAAATCGCACAAATATAGATAACTATTTTTATTCAAGAAGGCTAAACTCTTTTGTGTTTGAGAGAAAACTCTTATGATTGCGCCCGAATTGCAAAAAGCTCGTTTGCGCTCAAATTGGGCGGTTTTTCGAGAGCCGATAAAAAGAAATATCTTTTTCAGGCAAATGTTTGATTAATATAAAAAAGGGTCTAATTTTGCATTCCCTTTCGCTGAAAGGCTTTTTTATGTCGTTCTTTTAGAGATTGATTCGGGGGGATACCAAAGCGGCCAACTGGGACGGACTGTAAATCCGTTGACTTATGTCTTCGCAGGTTCGAATCCTGCTCCCCCCACTAAGATATCTGAAGCCTTGGCGAATGATATCGGTTTCATGGCCAGGCGGACTTCTTGTTTCCTCAATAAAGTCATGAAGCACAAGCGGGTGTAGCTCAGTTGGTAGAGCGACAGCCTTCCAAGCTGTAGGTCGCGGGTTCGAGCCTCGTCACCCGCTCAGAGTGAGTACGAACTATCTTACTCCTGAGCCAATAAATATTTTGGTTTGCGGCACGGGTTGCCCCGGCCTTATGGTAGGTAGGAGTTTGAGTTTCGTCACCCGCTCAAATCTTTGGGTTCTAGGTTCAAAGTTTTGAGTTTTAATGATGCAACTTAAGACACAAGACTTAGAGCTTAAAGCTATTTAAGCCGATGTAGCTCAGGGGTAGAGTACTTCCTTGGTAAGGAAGGGGTCACGGGTTCAAATCCCGTCATTGGCTCAATTAAGAAGTTAATGACTTGCCCTGTTGGGCTTGTATTTCGAATTATATAAACATTAATATTAACTAATTTTCAAACATGGCTAAAGAAACCTTTGACCGTTCCAAGCCGCACGTTAATATTGGTACTATCGGTCACGTTGACCACGGTAAGACCACTTTAACTGCTGCGATTACTAAAGTATTGGCAGACGCTGGTCTTGCCGAAAACAGAGACTTCTCTTCTATCGACAACGCTCCTGAAGAGAAAGAAAGAGGTATTACTATCAATACCTCGCACGTTGAGTACCAAACTGCTAACCGTCACTATGCTCACGTTGA
>NZ_DDDQ01000097.1:0-10449 GCF_002336325.1 Roseivirga sp. UBA1976
CAATGCAACCAACCCAAGAAGGGAAATAATCAATGCGATTGTAGAAAAAAGCTGGAATAGTTTAAACTGACCCTCTTCTTTCTTGTAGAACTCGGCAATCTCATCGTCTAGAAAGCTAAATTCAAAAGGCCTTCCAAAAAATGATTCATATCGATCTCCCAACCCCGCCAGAGTGGCTGAAAGGTTATTCATATCTACCTTAACAAGAATGTTATGTACCCTCCAATCATTCAAGTAGTAGATAGATATGGGCTCAATCACGTCTTTTAAGGATTTCATGTGGAAATCTTCAACAATAGCAATCACCTTTTTTCCCACCTTATCATTCCATCCATAGATGCGTTTGTCTTCTGGATTATCAAGCGCTCCTATGCTTTCCGCCATAGATTTATTGATAATCACTTGTCCTTCCTTGAATTCTTCAATGGCCTTATCGTGTTCTTCCCAATAAACCTCCATCTCCATCACATCTATAAAAGAAGCATCTCCAATTATGGCGTCTCCTCCAAGTCCGTTAGCATCCTCTCCTTGAACATTCGGTGCATCCATAGCCGATATGTATGCGTATCCACCTGGCTTAAACCCACCTAAACTTGCTTTTTGAACTCCGGGTATCTTCAAAAATTCTTGCTGCAAAGGAAAATATGACTGTGTAGAATCACTATCTAACGTGACGCTAATAAGCGCTTCGGGAGCAAACCCAAGATCTTTTTGTTTCAGATAATCCATTTGGCCGATCATAATGGATAGACAACAAATCAGGATAGCCGTAACGGTAAATTGGAAAAGCACTAAAACCTTTCTGAAACTTGTATTTTGCTTACTACCGCTAGATGATGACTTAATAATGGCGAGAGGCTTTACCTTCATTATTTGAATAGCCGGGTACAAGCCAGACAATAAGCCAATAAGTCCCCCTGAGACAATAACCCATAGAAAAAACGTTGAGCCAAAGTATTGAAGGGTTACATCTTTATTAAGTAGCGAATTGAATTGTGGCAGTAACCTTTCCGTAATAGCAAATGCCAAAACAAAAGAAAACACAACCACCACAATTGACTCAGCAAACTGATAGATCATCAACTGGAACTTCCCTGCTCCAATCACTTTTCGAAGCCCTATCTCCTTAGCCTTTTTAGCAGCCTGCGCAGTGACAAGGTTGATGTAGTTAATAATGGCCAATAGAAGTACCACTACAGCTATACCCCCAAACAACTGTAGATAACGAATGTCATTTTTCTCAAAAAATGTTACGACATAATCAGCATAAAGTCTTTGATCTGTGATTGGGGACAATCCATAAACCTCATCCTTAGTCATTATGGTATAAGGAGTCTTGTTTTTGGCGGCATCTATTTTATCCAGCACATTATCTAGTGACACATCTGGTTGTAACTTGAGATAGGTGATAACATTTCTTAAACCAGAGGTCTGCTCGAAATTATTCTTAAATATTCCTTCCTGATAAGTGACCAACTCAAACTGAATGGTGCTATTAGATGGCGGATCTTTTGCCAAACCGGTAATGGTATATACCTCTTTTCCTTTTTCAATGAGCAGTTCTTCTCCTATCGGACTTTTTTCTCCGAACAACTTTTTGCTTAAGGTTTCGGTAATAACAGCACTACCTGAAGTAGATAATACTGATGAAGGCACGCCATCAATAAGATCGAATGAGAAAAACTCAAAAAAGTTACTATCTGTTGATAGCTTACCTTTGAAGTTCAACTCCTTCCCCCCACCTGAAGCTAAAGTAGCCTCGTTCCTAACACTTACTCGAGAGAAGCTATTTAGACCGACAACATCATCTTTAAAAAACTGAACGTAATCGCTTGCAATTACTCCTCTCCATTCTCTATCCCTATACTTAGATGTTACTCTGTAAATGTTCTCTTTATCCCGATGGAATTGGTCAAAGCTGACTTCATGCTTTATGTACAGGCCAATCATCAAAAATGCGGTTAAGCCAACAGTTAAACCTAGAACATTGACCAAGGAAAAGACCTTCTCCTTACGAAGTCTTCTAAATACAAGAATGAGGTTATTTTTTATCATGATATGGTTTATTCGTTTCTTAAGGTTTTTACCGGGTTAAGGCGACCCGCTTTGAGGGATTGAAAGGCAATGGTGAGAAATGCTATACCAAAGGAAAGCAAAGCGGCAATAACAAACCCCAAAACGCCCAACTCTATACGATTGGCGTAACCGTTGAGCCAGAGGTTAACTGCATAAACAGACACAGGAATTGCCACCACAAAGGCCAGGACTATGAGTCGGGTAAAGTCAAAACCAAAGTTCCTGACTATATCCGCAACACTCGCTCCGAGTACTTTTCTTATACCAAACTCATGAGCCCGCTGATCGGCCATAAAAGCAGCCAAACCAAACAGCCCAAGGCAACTAATGAAAATGGCCAGAATAGTAAACACCAACACTGCATCGGCATTCTGCTTTTCCTTGTTTAAAATCTCGGTAAAATTCTGATCGAGGTACTTATATTCGAATGGACCTGCCATAAGCCCTTCCCACACTTTCTGCACAGAAGCTACAGTAGCTGCCACGTTTTGCGAGCTCAGCTTAATGGCCAGTTGACCGGGACTGGACTGATCATAGGTCATAATGGCCGGCCCTATTTGCTCACGGTAATTGTCTACTATAAAATCTTCTACCACCCCTATTACTCGCCAGTAGTTACCAAACACCTGACCAACGGGATCCCCTTCCAGACCCACGGCTTCTAAACCTGCCCTATTAAGCACCACCAGAGAATCGCTTACAGATTGGCCCGGAGAAAACCACTTGCCTTGCAAAAGCTGTAGCCCCAGCGTTTCGGCATAATACGGGTCGACCTGAAAGGCATTGAATGCCACGGATTTTTCAGGCCCCAACATGGTAGACATTATATTGACAGACCTATCGGCCGGCAGACGGCTGTTAAAACTAGCTTGCTCAACTCCGGGAACTGTCAATAATTCATTTCTAAGAGCCTCTAAATTAACTGTAGCGTCAAACGAATGCGAAATCACCAGAACCTGCTCTTTATCGAAACCAACATCGACTGATTTTAAGTGTTGCAACTGGCTATACACAAAGTATGAACCAATAATGAGTGTAGAAGATATAGTAAACTGCAACACTACCAGACCGTTTCTTAAGGTTCGTGCATTGCCCAGGTTCAATACTTGCCCAAGCTTCATTCCTTTGAGCAACGGAATCATTTTAACGGACGACAGATAGAAAGCCGGATAAATGCCAGCCAAAAAACCTACCACCAATACCCCCAGCAAAATGTAAACACCGAGCATTGGATAACTCAGTATGGAAAGACCAATCACCTCTCCTAATTTCTGATTGAGCAGGGTGATAAACAGTTCAGATAAGCCTGCCCCTATAAGGGCCGCAAACAAAGTAATAAGCGTAGACTCGGTAAGAAACTGAAACACCAAACGGCCTCTTCGGGTACCCAACACCTTCCTGAGTCCAATCTCTTTGGTGCGTAGAGATGAACGAGCCGTGGTTAAATTCATAAAATTGATGATAGCAATAACCAGAATAAAAATTCCAATAATGGAAAGGGTTACCCGTGTCTGTTTGTCTCCATTGGCCCCTATCTCAAACTTCTCATTGCTACCCAAATAGATGTCTCGTATTGGTTTGGCGAAGAATTGAATTTTATTGGCCGAAGATAGCCATTCCTCTGCACTCAGCTCGCTATTGTTAACCACCGGATAAACATAGGTCTTAGAAATTTCATCGAGCTGCTTATTAAGGAGTTGCGGCTTCAAAGGCTCCGTAGTTTTTATGTAAATGTATCCACCAATGCCCCACCAACGCTTGTCAGTATATTCCGGATTGTACAGGTTACTGGAAATAAAGTCGAACTTCAGGTGTGTTTCGAACACCTGATCGGCCAAAACACCGGTTACCATAAGCTCTTTACCCATGTACTCAAATGTTTTGCCCATCACATCTTCCGTGGCAAACAGCCTGCGGGCAAAGTCTTTTGTCAGCACCGCTTTATTAGGACCGTCAATAGCCCGGGCTACATCTCCTTGCTGCAAGGAAAAATCAAATACCTCAAACAACCCATCCGTGGCTTTCAGCACTTTAGGCATTTTTATGATTTTTTCACCATTTATAGCTTTGGCTTCATTGCCCTGATCGACAGACAGTCTTACATAGCTTTCTATTTCAGGAATCTCATTGAGTTTATACTGCAGATTACTGGTAGACCAGGCCGTCCTGCCCATACCCAAAAACTCCTCTTCCAGCCTATAAATTCTATCATAATCTGTAAACCCTTTCTCATAGGTATTTTCCTGATAGAGGTAAGTGACTATGACTAAAAAGCACCCCAGGCCAACACTTAAGCCCACAATATTTAAGGTGGAAAGCAGTGGATTTTTCCTTAAGGCCCGGAAAGAAGTTTTCAGGTAGTGCGCTATCATTATTCGTCTCTTAAGGATTGAACAGGATTGGTAGTAGCTGCTCTTAAGGAGCGATAGCCCGTAGTAACCATAGCTATAACCACAGAAGTAACCAAGCTCAGCACAAAAATGAGTGGGCCAATACTAATGCTATATTCATAGTTCTGAAGCCAGTTATTCATAAACCAATAAGCAAATGGTGTTGCCACCAAAAAGGCCAGCCCTACGAGCACAACAAACTCCAGCGAAAAGCGCCCCACTATGTGTTGCACCGAAGCTCCCAGCACCTTTCGAATACCAATCTCTTTGGCCTTTTGATTGGCCATGAATGAGACCAGGCCATAGAGTCCAAGACAGCCAATGAAAATGGCTATGAAAGCAAATACCGTAAGCATCTGAGACATTTTGCGCTCAAACTCATAATACTCTACAATATGCTGGTCTACATACCTGTAGTTAAACTCATACTCTTCATTTATCTGGTACCAAATATTTTTGAGCGAATTCACCACATCACTGGCATTGGCAGCCGTAACCCTCACCCCCAGGTTTCTGTAGTTTCTCCTGTCGTTGAACATAGCCACGGGTTCTATTGCACTATCGAGCCTACCCGTGTGATAGTCCTTAACCACACCAACTATGGGGGCACGTTTATCCCATATCTCTATGGTTTTAAAGATGGCCTCTTCCGGCTCCAGTCCTACCTCCTTGAGAAAGGTTTCATTAACCACAAATTGGTTTACCGTGTCGCTATCGTTCAGCCACTTTCCGGCTAGCAGTTTAAGACCATACGTTTCTAAGTAGCGATCATCGGCCATTTTCACATGAGTAGTAAACCGGTCTACTGCGCTATCGTTGGCATAGACATAAACATCTGTGGCTGAAACAGAGCCTGAAAACGGAGGGGTGAAGTTGAACGAGTGCGATTTAACCCCCGGAATGTTCTGAATTTCCGAATCCCAAAGGTCCAAAGCCTGTTTATCCTTACGGGCAAGTCCTATGTTCAATATCCACTCCTTGTCATAGCCCATATCTACAGACATGAAAAAGTTGATTTGCATTAAGGCCACTACCGTACCGAAGATGAGCAGCTGACAAATAAGAAACTGAAAGAACACCAGAAACCTTCTAAAAAAAAGCCCTCCCTTATTATGACTCATAGAACCTTTTAAGGCCAAAATGGGGCGAGTACCCGAAAGCACCAAGGCCGGATACAAACCTGCCAACAGAGAAACCGTAAGCAAGGTAGCCAGCAAATAGCCGAGTATAATAGGCTCCTTAATAGGATTGAAAGGCACTTCTATTCCAATGAAATCTTCAATTACCAAAGGCAAAAGCCTTTCGGTAATAGCCGTAGAGAGTAAAAGGGCCAGTAGCGTAATGGCAAAAGTTTCTCCTAAAAACCGAAGCACCAGAGATTTGCGGCTCCCTCCAAGCACTTTGCGAACACCCACTTCCTTGCCCCTCTTTACCGACATGGCTGTAGACATATTAATGAAGTTCACACAGGCAGTTACGATAAGAAAGGCACCAATAATCACATAGGCAATGAGCATAGACTTAGGTGCCGTGCGCTGGCTAAAGGTGTTAAAGCGCTCATCGAAATGATAATCTTTGAGTGAGGAAAGCACAAAAGTGCGGGTCTCGCGAGTTTCTTTGTTCCAGTGCTTTTCGGTAAAGTCCGGAAACTGAGCTTCGATCTGCTCCGGACTCACATGGTCTTCCAACAGCACAAAGGCTACATTATCGCTCGAAATACTCCCCCAGCGATTGAACTCGTTGGGGTTTCTCCGTTTTTTGGTTTCCATGGAAATGAAGATGCCAAACGGAAAGTCTGAATTGGCCGGTGCATCTTCCAAAACGGCTACAACCTTCAAGTCCGTAGACTTATCGAGCCGAATGGTTTGACCAACGGCCGACTGCCCCGGAAAATATTTATCGGCCAGCTTTTTAGTAAGCGCTACCACATTGGGCTGCTCCAGTGTGTTACCACCAACGGTTCCTTCCAAAGTAGGCCAGGTAAACACATCAAAAAAGTTAGGTTCCACATAAACCAACTCAGGGTCTTCCTCATAATGAGAAACATCTCCGTTGGCCCTGTTTATTGATATAAGCCCATAGCGTTCGTGAGAAATAAGCGTGACTTCCTTTATTCCAACAATCTCTTCTTTTACTGAAGCAGGCATAACCAGCGGAATTCCTCCACCAGTATATTCTCTCCCATTTTCAATATCAATATGCCCAATACGATAGATATGGTCCAGATTGGCATGGTAGCGATTAAAACTTACTTCCTGCTTAACAATGAGAAACATAATGAGGGAGCAGGTTATTCCCAGAGTGAGCCCAAAAATGTTAATGAGCGTAAAGACCTTGTTCCTGACAAAGTTTCTAAAAAGCGTTTTTAAGTAATTTTTAAGCATGATGTTGTTTTTGAGTTTTATTCCGTTCTAAGTGCTTTTACAGGATTAGACATGACTACTCCCAGCGAACGGGCCACCACAACCGCAAGAATGGTTACAAGAGCAATGGCCCCTACCCAAATAAATGGAAGTATACTTATGGGAATGTGATAGGCAAACTCGGCCATCCAGCTTTTCACCACAAAATAGGAAAGCGGAATAGCCGTAAGAAAAGCCAGCACAATAAGCCGAAGCATTTCTTTGCTGAGCATAGCCAGAATTTGCCGAACCGAAGCCCCTAATACTTTGCGAACACCAATCTCTTTAACCCGCTGATCGAGAGTGTAACTAATAAGCCCTATTAATCCGAGAACAGCCACAAAAACAGCCAAAGCCGTGAATAAATTAATGACCTGCCCTAGTTGTTTCTCTTTGTGGAAAAGCTCATCAAACGATTGTTCAAACAGCTGATAATCGAACGGTTCGGAAGTAAACTGGCTATATACCTGCTCAGCCGCGGTGGCTGCCTCTTGTAAGGTGCCTTCAAACTTCACCGAAACCAAAGAGGGATACGGCCTTCCAAAAAAGGCCACAGGGCCTATAGCCTTGCGAAAACCTTCATAATGAAAGTCTTTAATCACTCCCACAATCTCCACATCCTTTCCATTAAAATTGGCATCGAACTTTCGGCCAAGTACGTGCCCTCCCAGATTCTTGGCCAGTGTTTCATTCACCAGCATAGAAGTTCGGTCTCCGTCTAGCTCCTCATCAAAAAACCTACCTTCTACCAACTCAAAACCCATTAGGCGCGCATAAGCCGCATCGGTATACTTGTATTGAATTCGCTGGTATTCAGCGTTTTCAACTCCATTTTCAATCATACCTGAAAGAGGCAGATTGGTAAGTTGGTAATGGCTAAAGCCTACACCACTAATACCCGGTTTGGCCAATAACTCTGAACGAAAAGTTTCTACATTCTCCCCAATTTGAAACTTGGTGTTATCTATTAAAAGCACATTGGCTTTATCGAAACCAATATCTTTTTTGAGACTGAAATGAAGCTGTTGAGAAACAAAAACAGAGAAAATAGCCAGCGAAAGACTTACCACAAACTGAAAAACAACCAGCCCATTTCTGAAAGCCCTATTCCCCGAACCTGCCGTATAGTCTCCTTTTAACACCGCAGAGGGCTTAAAAGCAGTTAAATAAAAAGCCGGATAAACACCGGCAAGCAAACCGGTGAGCAACGCTACTGCAAGCATAACTAATACCAGCCCGGAGTATTCAAATACGTTGGTATCGAACTGAGAGAAACCCGCATTTCTGAGCAACTTTAGCGACCCTTCGGCCAAACCAAAGCCCAAAAGTACGGCCACCAGCGCAACCACGGCCGACTCGGTTATGAAACGAGCAACCAGTTGATTCTTTACCGAACCAAGTACCTTGCGAACACCAATCTCCTTGGCTCTCTTCGATGCCTGGGCGGTAGCCAGGTTCACATAGTTAATGGCCGCCAAAACGATAATAAAAACGGCAATGCACATAAACACAAAGAGATATTTGGCATTGCCCGGCTCCGAAGCCTCAAACTGAACATTGGACTGCAGATGGACATCGGCCAGGGGCATCACCACCAAACCCGGTGAATAACCGGATGTAAACTCTTCGATAGATTTTCCACTACCATGTCTCTGATAATCCAAAGGCAACATTACTTCCTCAACAGCCGCCAATAAATCATTGGAGGCTATTGGCGTAGCAAGTTTCATGTAGCTATACCCGGTGGTAAACGAAAAATTATCTTTTACCCTGTCTTCAAACTCGCGGGGTAGCCGGCCCAATGCTGAAAAAGTAAGTGTGGTATTGGAGGGCAGATCGGCAATAACTCCGGTCACTTCAAAGTCATCGGCCGAAATTTGTGAATTAACCCGAACTTTTTCACCAATCGGGTTGTCCCGGCCGTAGAGTTTTTGAGCCATAGAAGCAGTAAGTATAAGCCCATTGGGCTTGGCAAGCGCTGTTTCAGCATTGCCCAAAATAAACTGATGGCTAAATACCCGGCTGTAGCCTTCCGTAGTATAGAAGTAGTCTTTGACCGCCAGACTTTTTCCGGAAGTTGTGGTTAAACTGGCCGAAGGGTTTGGCATTATGTTTACCACCTCCTCTACCGCAGCAATATTACTCTTCAACTGATTGAGAATGGCTATAGAAGAAAGAGCAAAACGCTCGGCACTGAGTCGGTAAATCTTTTCATGGCCTGCATAGTGCTTGTCGTAAGTAAACTCACTTTTTACATATACCGCAATGAGTGTAGCTGCGGCAAAGCCAATGGCCAGCCCCATTATATTAATAGAAGCATAGCCTTTGTTGCGCTTTAAATTTCTGAATATGGAAAGAAGGTGGTTCTTAAACATACTATTCGCTTCTTAAGGAGTCTACAGGGTTGGAAGTTGCCGCTTTGAACGAGCGCAAAGCGGTGGTTACAGCCCCTATGAGTAAGGTAAAGCCTATGGCTGCAGCAAACACCCATAGAGACAGTTCAATCCTATACTCAAACCCGCTTAACCAGTCGTTCATCAGGTAAAACCCAATAGGCGCAGCCAGTATAAAAGCTATACCAATGAGTATGAGCATTTCTTTGGAAAACATGTTCAGAATTTGCCCCACTGAAGCACCAAGCACTTTTCTGATTCCAATTTCTTTGGTCTTTTGATTGGCCATGAACGAAACCAAGCCATACAAGCCCAAACAACCTATAAATATGGCCAGACCGGAAAATATCTGGAAGAGTCTTAGCACATTGGCCTCGTCTTCATAATTCTGCATAATCTGATCAGAAAGAAGGGAGTAATCGAAAATGATATCAGGAAACTGAGCCGTCCAGGCACTTTCCAGCTTAGCGATCAGGCCAGGCATCTCATTGTCAGATCCTTCAAACCGCAGCGCACCTTCATAGTAATAGCCGGGGTATTTCACCATTATAATGGGGTCTACCTTATTTCTTAGGTTCTTATTGTGGAAGTCTTTGAACACTCCTACTACCCGTTTGCTGCCACCAAAGCCCGAACGGATGGTTTCGCCAATGGCGTCTTGGGGATTCTCCAGTCCCATAAGCTTTAGCGCTTGCTCGGAAATCAAGGCTTCAGCAAGAGCCGTATCGTATTCGCTAATGTCGGTTCCTGCCAACAGCTCAATGTCGTATAGTTCCAGATAGTTTTCGTCTATTACCTTAAAAGCGGCATCGAATTCTCCGGTAGTTTCTAGTGGAGCATAGCCAAAAGTAGAGCCTATGTTGTTGTCCGAAAGCGGGCTGGCAAAGGAAAAACTTACTTTTTCTACTCCCGGAAAAGTCATCAGCTCATTTTCAATCAAGTCCAGTTTTTCAGCCTCGTTTGATGGTAGTGGAAAAGTAACGATAGAAGACTTTCTAAAACCCAAATCCTTCTTTTCAAAGAACTTCATTTGAGAAATGACTACCAACGTGCATATAACAAGTACCTGCGAAATAAGAAATTGAACAACTACCAGCCCTCTGCGGGTATTGGCATTACCTGCCAAAGACGACTGCCCCTTGCTGCGAAGCACAGCCACCGGCTTTAAGCCTGAGAGGATGAAAGAAG